>SKUG01000243.1 GCA_007122215.1 Thermoleophilia bacterium
CACGAGGCCCTCGTCATCGATCCGCACCGCCATCGAGGAGCGCGCAGCCGATGGGCCCACGGCGCTGCGCCATGCCGCGGGCAGCTCCCCCAGCCGGGCCGTGGCCTCCCCCAGCACGGCAGACAGCAGGTCCGCCGCCGGAACCGGTGCCGAGTCGCTCATGCCGTCAGGCTCGTCCATGCCCCTACCGTACCCTGCGCGACGAGTGCGGACGCGCTGTCGACGGGCATCGGCTCCGGCAGCGCTGGCGTGGTGACGATCACCTGGGATGGCCAGCCCGCCACGCGGGCCAGCAGCCGTTCGACCCGGCCGTCGTCGAGCTCTGCCAGCGGATCGTCGAGCAGCAGCGCCGGGACCGTGCCCGTACGCTCCTCGACCAGCCGGGCCTCGGCGAGCATCCAGGCCAGCAGCGCGGTACGCTGCTGGCCCGTGGAGCCGGCGTGCCGCAGGTCGCTGCCCTCCCGTCGAAACGAGAGGTCGTCGAGGTGCGGTCCAGCGAGGGTCGTGCCCCGACGCAGCTCCGCGGCCGCCTGCTCCTCCAGGGCACGGGCAAGGTCGGCGCCCCGCTCGTCGGGCACGACCTCCAGGAGGTCGCCACCGGCCAGCCCGGCGTGCTCCTCGCCGAGCAGCGGGGCCAGGCCCGACAGCACCTCGGCGCGCGCCGCCCGAACGGTGCCTCCCAGCTCGACGAGCTGCTCGTTCCAGGGCTCGATGCCGTGGGGTGCACGCATGCTGCCCCGGGCGCCACGCAGGAGGGCGTTGCGCTGGGTCAGGGCCTCGACGTAGCGGCGCTGGGCCGCTGCCGCAGCCGGGATCACGCGGGCCGCCAGGCGATCAACCAGCGCGCGTCGCCGTGCCGGTGCGCCGCGCATGGTCAGCAGGCGCTCCGGGAAGAAGGCTGCGACGGGGGTCCCGGCGCCGAATGCCGTGGCGCTGGCGACCTCCTCGCCGTCTCGTCGCAGCGAGCGGCGGCCGCCCGGCTCGATCCCCCAGCTGCGCTGCTCGATGCCGGATGGGCCCCCGACCCTGCCTCGCACGACGGCAACGCCCGCGCCCTCGCGGACCACCCGGGCCTGGCGGGTCGTCCGCGCCGAGCTGCCCGTCAGCAGGCAGCAGGCTGCCTCCAGCAGGTTTGTCTTGCCGGCACCGTTGGGACCGTGCAGGAGCGCAAGGCCGGGCGGGATCTCCAGCTCGAGCCGCGGCCAGGACCGCACGTCGCGCAGCTCCAGCGCGCCAACGCCCACGGCGACGGCCAGCGGTGAGCGGCCCGCGCCGCCCGCGCCCTCAGTCACGCAGCTCGACGGGCATCAGCAGGTACCGGAAGCCCTCGTCCTCGCCGCTCAGCAGGCCCGCATCGCGCGGCGAGACCAGTCGCAGGACCACGACGTCCTCCTCGACGCTCTGCACGCCATCCCGCAGGAACTCGGCGTTGAAGCCGACCTGCAGCGGCTCGCCCTGGTACTCGACGGCCATGGTCTCGGTGGCCGCGCCCACGTCCTGCTGGCGCGCAGACACCGTCAGCTGGCCGTCGGCGAACGCGAGCCGCAGCGGCGAGTTGCGCTGGGCCAGCAGCCGGGTCCGGTTGACGACCTCGAGCAGCTCTGCCCGGGCGATGCGCGCCTCGGAGGCGAACTCCTTGGGGATCAGCGCCTCGTGGTTGGGGAACTGCCCCTCGATCAGCCGCGCGGTGACCCAGGTGTCGTCGATGCCAAAGAGCGCATGGCCCTCGCTGATGCCCAGTGCCAGCTGGGTGGCCGGGGCCTGGTCGACGATCCGCACGAGCTCGTCGAGGGCGCGGGCCGGCACGACGGCGGTGATCGCCTCGGGCAGGTCGACCGAGGCCGGGGTGGTGCGGGTGCTCAGCCGGTAGGAGTCGGTGGCGACCATCGTCAGGCCATCGCTGGCGATGCGCATGTTGACGCCGGTGAGCACGGGGCGGGACTCGTCCTGGGAGGCCGCCCGGCTGACTGCCTGCACCGTCGCGGTGAAGGCATCGCCGGGGATCGACACGAGGTCCCCACCGGGCCGCGGCAGCTGCGGGAAGTCGTCCGCGTCGAAGGCGTTGAGCTGGTAGGTGCTCTCGCCGGAGGTCACCGACAGCATGCCCTCGGTGAACGCGAGGCGCACGGTCTCGCCGCTGAGCAGCCGGACGATGTCGAGCAGCAGCTTGCCGGTGACGACCGCCACGCCATCTGCCTCGACCTCCGCGGCAAGCCGGGTGCGGACCGACAGCTCCATGTCGGTCGCTGCCAGGTGCAGCTCACCGTCGCGTGCGGCGAGCTGGATGCCGGCGAGCACCTGGATGCTCGTTCGGGTCGAGAGGCCACGCGCGGCGACCTGGAGGTGCCGCAGGAGCTCCTCGCGATTGCAGGTGCAGGTCATGGAGGTTGTTCCCACGGGGTCGAGCACTGTCATCTCTTCACTTGTCTTTCATTGCTGTGGTTGTAGGGCTGCCTATGCCGGGGACAGCTATGGAATCCCCTGCATGTGAGCGAAATATCGGTGTGGATCCCGGGTGGATGGAATGGGTGTGCTTCCCCGGGTTTCCCCATGGGGACCGATCCGTCCCCGGAAGCTGCATGGGTGTCCACCGCGCGTCCACGTTCCATCCCCCAGCCTATCCACGGTCCCCGACGCGTACCTGCACGCCCCGCAGGCTGCTGGTGAGGTCCTCCACCATGTCGAGGACCTCCTGGTCCTCGCGCATCAGGGTCTCGACGCGGCCATGTGCGTGCAGGACCGTGGAGTGGTCCTTGCCGCCAAAGCGCTGGCCGATCTGGGTGGACGGCGCCCCGAGGAGCGTGCGCGAGAGGTACATGGCGATCTGCCGGGGACGGGCCACGGTCCGGGCGCGGCTGCGGCCGACGAGCTCCTCGTGGGAGAGGCCGAACTTCTCGCAGACGGCCCGCTGGATGTCCTCGATGGTGAGCTCGCGCGCGGGCTCGCTGGACTGCGCGGCAAACGAGTCGAGTATGCGGCCGGCCAGCTCGGGGGTGATCGGGCGTCCGCGCAGGGAGGCCGCGGCGATCACGCGGGTCAGGGCCCCCTCGAGCTCCCGGACGTTCGTGGTGACGCGCTCGCCGATCATGGCCAGCACGTCGGGATCGACGTGGACGCCCTCGAGCAGCGCCTTCTTGTGCAGGATGGCGATGCGGGTCTCGCGGTCGGGCTGGGCGATGTCGGTGATCAGTCCCCAGGCAAACCGGGAGCGCAGGCGCTCCTCGATGCGGGACAGGCCCACCGGCTCGCAGTCGCTGGTGAGCACGACCTGGCCGCCCGACTCGGTGAGCGCGTTGAAGGTGTGGAAGAACTCCTCCTGCAGGGAGGGCCCCTTGTCCGCGAGGAACTGCACGTCGTCGACGAGCAGGACGTCGATGCCGCGGAAGAACTCCTTGAAGCGGCGTCGAGCGGTCGAGCGGTCGCTGTGGCCGATCATCTGGATGAAGCGGACCACGAACTGCTCCGAGGTCACGTACGCGACACGCACGCCCGGGCGCGTGGCCAACGCGTAGTGGCCGATGGCGTGCAGCAGGTGCGTCTTGCCGAGGCCGGTGGGACCGTAAATGTAGAGCGGGTTGTAGCTCTGGCCAGGGGACTCGGCGACGTTCAGTGCAGCGGCATGGGCGAGCTGGTTGGTCTCACCGATCACGAAGGTATCGAATCGATACCCGGGGTTGAGGCGCAGCCCGAAGGCATCGTCATGGGAGGCCTGGCGCCCTCGGCCCGACGGCCTGCCGGCGCTCGCAGGAGTCGTCGCGGGTGCTGCAGGGGCATCGAGCTCGGCGAGCAGCTCGGCCTCGCTGATCTCATCTCCCCACGCCCCGGGTGCAGGAGCGGGCTCGCGCGGCGGGACGTCGGCGCCACCGTGGGTCGGGGTCGCGGGGGCGCGTGCCGCTGCGGGGGGCTGCCCCGATGCTGGTGCCACGGGAGGCTCGATGCCGTCCGCGGGATGGCGATCGGCCGCCGCCGGATCGACACCCGCACCCTCATGCGCCACGAGCTCGACCTCGAGCGGCGCGCCGGCGGCCTGGTGGACGGCGTCGCTGAGCTCGGCGAGGAAGTGGGACCGCACCCAGCCCACGGCAAACCCGTTGGGGAAGCTGATGGTGACCGACGTCGGGTCGAGGCCGACCACGTGCGCATCGGCGAACCAGCTGTGGAGGTCGGCAGGCCGCAGGTTGCGACGAAGCACGTCGTGCACCTGCTCCCAGAACCCCCTGTAGGCACCTGCTCCCGACACGTCACACCCCCCGGGGACCTTGTCCCCACTCGCACCCAACCGGAAAACCTCGTCCGCCGCCAGCCGGGGCCCTCCTGGCCCGGCGCGTGGACAAGGGGCAATTGTAGGGGGGTTGGTAGCAGGATGCAACCGGCCACTGCCGGCGCCGTGCCGGGGACCGCCGGCGACTCCCGATACGGGACACGCGACGGATATCCACGGGGAGGGGACAAGCATGGGGATAACCCGGCGGCGCGGTGATGGGAGCGGGGATAACGTGTGGACAAGTGTGTCCCGGATCGGGGAAGGGCACGCCCGGATGGGGAATCCGGGCCATCTGCCAGGTGTGGATGACAGCCCGGCTCGGGGAGCGGTCGAACGCGCCGCTGCCAGGTGCCGCGGGCCCGGCCGGAACACGGCTATACTTCCCCGGCCATGAAGCGAACCTTCCAGCCCAACAAGCGCCGCCGTGCCAAGAAGCATGGATTCCGCAACCGCATGAAGACCCGGTCTGGTCGGCAGCTGCTCAAGCGCCGCCGCAACCGCGGCCGCAAGCGCCTGAGCGCCTGACCCGATCTCCATGTCGGACGTTGCCCGCGCACGCCCCTCCCGCCTGACCCGGTCAGCGGACTTCGACCGTGTCTTCCGGCAGGGCCGCTCCGTGCAGCATCGACACCTCGTGGTCTACGCGTTCGAGCGCCCCGAGAGCGCCGATCCGGACGACCCCTGTCGGGTGGGACTGACGGTCTCCCGCCGCCTGGGCAGCGCTCCTGCACGGAATCGGCTGAAGCGCCAGCTCCGGGAGGCCATCGCGCAGGCGAACGTGGAGCTCCCGGGTCGGGACCTCGTCGTGATCGCCCGCCCCGGCCTGCCCGAGGCCGTGGAGGCGCAGGGCTTTGGCTGGCTCGTGGCCGAGGTCGAGGGTCGGATCGTCCTAACTGGGCCACCCTCGTCGTCACCGCCTGAGGCGAGAAGGGCAGACTCTGTCGTGTGGAGCGACAGCTCACGCCAAGCCGCACGACTCGAGGC
>SKUG01000187.1 GCA_007122215.1 Thermoleophilia bacterium
CCCAAGGGCGACGTCGCGCAGGAGAGCGGGGACCCCGTGCAGGCGGCTGGTGGATCCTCCGCGCTTGAGCACCTCCAGGCAGCACTCGCGGCGCTCCAGGACCTTGCGGCCCGGATCGCAGGGCTCACGGATGCGAGCCATGGTGCCACGCAGGTCGGCGGCGCAACCGGTGACGCCTCCCAGGTCGAGCAGAAGGGCAAGGACGACGGCGGAGAGGTCGCGCAGGAGAACGGCGGCGCGGCCTACGACCCCAAGCAGGGCGAGGTCGCACAGGAGAAGGGTGGCCCTGACACCCCGGTGCAGTCAGACCCCAAGGGCGAGGTCGCACAGGAGAACGGAGACCCGATCCAGACCGATCCCAAGGGCGACGTTGCAGGTGACAGCGGCGACGGGGTCGACCAGGTCGACCAGGCCGGCGCAATCGACGGCGCGGGTCCTGTCGACGTCGGCTCCGCAGCACTCCAGGCGGCCCTGGCTGCACTCCTGGACATCCTGCGGGAGCTCGTGACGATGCTGACGACGATGATGACCTCGCTGACGACCTCTGCCGCAGAGGCCGCGGCAACGGCCGGCGCCCTGGCAGTCCAGGACACCGCAGCCGAGACCGAGGAGCAGGCAGCCTGAGCCAGCCGCCCAGGCGCCTGGACGCAGGACATCGTGATGACGGCAGGAGCCGCACCGGTCAGGAGATCGGGTGCGGCTCCTCGTCGTCGCTGACCCATGCCTCGATGACCTCGATCGCCCGCTGGTTGCCGAAGCGGCCCGGACGCGTCCGGTAGACGGCCTCGTCACCGGTCCGCAGCGCCACCGACTCCTCCCACCCGGCGGGCAGGAGCAGCTGCTGTCCAACCTCGAGCTGCGTTAGCTCCCCACAGGTCAGGTACTGCTCGAGGACCTCGGCCCGCACCTCCACCTCGGTACCTGCCAGTCCGTCTGCTGGACTCGCAGGCTCCACGCGCCGATCAGCACCCAGCCGGTAGCTGCCATGTGCGAGGTCTCCGAGCAGGTGCTTGATGCTGCCGTAGGGACACAGCACGCTGAGGGTGGCGGACATCGCTCCGAGCCGGAGCATGATCGTGATCGACACGCTCGGCTCGCTGGGCGGGACGACGTTCGCGGCGAACTGCTCGGTCTCGAGGCTGCGCAGGACCAGCGTCTCGTCACTGACCCGCTGCCACTGGTCACCCAGGTCGGTACACAGGCCAACGACGACCTTGCGGATCAGGGACATGTCGATGTCGGTGAACTTGGTGCGGGATGCGAGCCCGCCGGCGCTGCCACCCAGCATCACGTCGAGCAGCAGGGACATCTCCCCGGCCTCGGCGGCGATCACCAGCGGCTTGCCGACCGACTCGGCCTGCACCACCCCGTACACCGCGGGCTGTGGCACGTGCCCATAGAGCTCCTGCCATGGCCCCTGGTCCAGGTCGATGACCTCCAGCTCCACGAAGCTGCGGAGCTCCCCCGACATCCGCACCGAGGCCGCACGACAGAACCCCGTGTGGAGGCGCTTGAGGTCGCGCATCTGGTCCCGGTCCACCTTGATGGGCCGGGAGAAGTCATAGGGCCTGACCGTCCGTCGTGCGCGCGGTTTCATCGGGCGTGGCTTCGGCGCCCACGACATGGAACTCAAGCACCCAGGTCATGCTGGTGCACCTGCAAGGTTCTCCGGCAGCGGGTGGACGGGGGCACCTGGCCGTTCAGGCGTTGCCGGAATCGCGCTCGTAGACCGGAGATCCCTCCCCCACGGGACCGTCCAGGAACCCGTCGAGGTGGTTGAGGCAGACCAGCTCGATGGGGCCTGCGAGCTCCGACGCTCCTGCGGCGATATCGCTCCAGATCTCGGGCAGGATCCTGTCGGCGTCGTCGACGCTGTCGAGCTCGACGGCCAGCACTGGCATCGGGTGCGGATGGCGATCCGGGATGAACCAGAGGGCCTCCCAGCAGCTGCGTACCGCTGGGCGGGCCCGGCAGGCACGCGCAACCTGTCCCGCGAACCATCCCGGGAGGGGATCCTGGGGACGGCCGATGATGGCCTCGCCGGACCCGGCCTCGGGGGCGCCGGCGGCCATGTCCTCGGGCTGCACCCCGGGGCGGTTGATCGCGCGCAGGACGGCGCCGGAACAGAGCCACTGGTCGTCGCTGCCCGGGTCGACGAGGACGTGGGCCGGCGGATCGGAGGATCCGACCATGTCGGCCAGCACCCCCCCGGCGACCTCGCGACCGGTGGTGTCGGTCGGGACCCCATGCTCCTCGATGAAGGCCGCAACCCGGTCCGGGTCCGTGAAGGCGGGGACCACCACGCCGTCGACCCCGGTCACGTCGAGCGTGAGCAGGCGCACCTCGGTGCCCCGGCCAGGGTCACCCGTGCCGGCCTCCTGCCCGGGAACCAGGACGTGCAGGCGCCCTGCGAACACGCGCCGTGCCCGGGCGAGTTCGCCCGGATCGGGGTCTTCGGCGATGCGCTCGCCGGGATCGATCACGTGGGTCGTCCCCTCAGAACTGGAAGTACAGGAACGGGCTCGGGGCCTGCATCAGCAGGATACCCGACCCGCCTGCCACACCCACGGCCGTGGCCCGCATGCGTGGCAGCCGCACGGGGCGGGAGAGCATCTCGTAGATGTTCGGGAGGGTGTTGAGGGCCACGAGGATCGCTGCCAGCAGGGCGATGAAGCCGATCGGCACGCCGACGGCGTGGAGGTCGGGGCGCAGGACGTGGTCGAGCCCGATGCCGTTGCGGCCCACCGCCGCGGTGAGCACGTTGAGGGCCATCTCCATGGTCGGGGCCTTGATGAAGACGGCCAGGGACGTCCAGATGGCAAGGGTCGTGAGCCGGCTCGTGACCAGGCTGAACGGGCGGTACCCGGCCTTGCGCAGCAGCACGTGGCCGGCCATCACGATGCCGTGGCCCAGCCCGAAGCAGACGTAGGTCCACGCGGCACCGTGCCAGATGCCCACGAGGAACATCGTGATGAAGGAGTTTCGCGCCACGAACCAGGCAGGGCCGCGGGAGCCTCCGAGGGGGATGAAGAGGTAGTCGCGGATCCAGTGGCCCAGCGTCATGTGCCAGCGTCGCCAGAAGTCGGCCATGCTCACTGCCTTGAAGGGTGAGTTGAAGTTCTGCGGGTAGCGCAGGCCCAGCAGCATGGCGAGCCCGACGGCCATCTCCGAGTAGGCGGAGAAGTCGAAGAAGAGCTGCACGGAGTAGCCGAGGATGGCAACGATGCCGGAGATCACCCCCAGCTCGGCGCTGTTGGCGTAGAGGGTGTCGACCCGCTCGGCGAACAGCCAGTCGGCGACCACCAGCTTCTTGAAGAGGCCCACCGAGAAGAAGGCGATCCCCGTGAAGGCCATGGCCGCCGAGAGGTGGCGCGGGACCGAGCGCAGCTGGATGTCCATGTCGCGGAAGCGCACGATCGGCCCGGCGATCAGGTGCGGGAAGAGCGCCACGAAGGCCGAGTAGTGCACGATCGAGCGCGCCGGCGACACCACCCCGCGGTAGATGTCGATGGTGTACGACATCGAGTTGAAGGTGTAGAAGCTGATGCCCAGCGGCAGGATGATGTGGTGGATGGGGACGGTGTCGGGCCGCCCGAACGCTCCGGCGATGCCGTCGAGGATCTGCTCGAAGAACCCGAGGTACTTGAAGAAGCCGAGGATCGAGAGGTTCAGCGTCACCGACAGGAGCATCCAGCGGCGGCGCACGTGCTGGCGGGTCTCGCGGTGGATCATGATGCCCGCGGTGTAGTCGACGATCGTCGAGATCAGCAGCAGCGGCAGCAGCTTGAGTCCGGTCGGGAAGTCGAAGAGCACGTAGAAGACGTAGCTCGAGAGCGTCAGCCAGATCAGCCGCAGGTGCTCGTTGCGGATGCCCCACCAGCCTGCGAGGACGATGGGCAGGAACGCGAAGATGAAGGACGTGGAGTTGAAGAGCATGCGCTAGCGTCCCTCCCCGCCCAGCAATCCCCGGCGGTGCAGCTCGGTGAGCATCGCCCGGGTGTTGGGCACCTTGAGGTGCACGCCGTCGAAGAACTCGTCGGGATCACCGTTGAACGACTCGACGTCCGAGAAGTCGACGGCCTCGACGTGGTCATGGTCTGCGGCCACGGCCTGCAGGAACTCCCACGCATCGCGGCGCCGCCCCGGGTAGGTGGTGCCCTGGAGCCGCTCCTGGCCGGCGGGGTGCATCGGCGTCATCACGAGGATGACCCTGGCCCCGTTGGCCCCGGCAAGCTCGGCTCCGAGCCGGATGTAGCGGCGCGGAGTGAACGAGAGGCGGCGGAACCCGTCGTTGTAGGTGGCGCTCGCGAAGCGGTTCATCTGCGGCTCGAGGTTCGACGCGAGCGACCGGGATGCCCGCTCGGGCCGGCGGATGAATCCATCGCCGCGGAAGTTCTTTGGGGTGCCACGCTGGGTCTGCCACCACGGGATGACGTCGTCGGGCTGGTTGCGGCCCCAGCGCCAGCGGGCCACTGCGAAGCGGCTCTCGGGAAGCATCCGGAAGTCGGCCAGCTGGGCGATGCCGGCTGTCCGTGAGCGGACGATGTCGACCCGGGAGTACTGGCGGCGGACCTCGGGGACCGACATCACCTCCGGGTTGACCATCCCCTCGGTGAAGGACTCGATGTCGACCAGCCAGAGCAGGTCCGGCATCTGCTCGCCCCAGAGCTCCTGGGTGTAGGCGGCCAGCCCGTAGCCGTGGGTGATCCGGCCTGCCGAGAAGGAGCCGTTGAATGCCGACCGGCCCGTGAGCTCGGTGATGTGTTCCGGGTCGAAGTTGCGGCCGCGCGAGGAGCCCAGCAGGAGCGTGGCCGGCGGCTCGTCGAGCTGGTCCAGCAGCCACACCTTCTCACGCACGAGCCGGCCCGATGCAGTGACGTCCGGGAAGATCCGCCAGCCGATCACGCCCCGCGGGTCGACGACCGCGTTCACCAACATCACCGCCGCGACCATGATCGCGACGGTCCAGAGCGCCCAGCGGATGCCGATCCAGGCCTTGTCTGCGGGGATGGCCTCGACCATCACCATGTCGTCGGGGGCGGCCTCGTCGACCGGACCGGCGCCCTTGCCGGCACCGCGTTCCCGGCCGGGCTCGACCCGCGGCTCCTCGGCATGCAGGTCGTGTCGTGGCGGGCGCGGACGCGCCGAGGCGCGGGGGGTCCCGCCAGGGGAACGCTCCGCCAGCGATGCACGTTCATGGGGAGGACGGTGGGGCATCGGCGTCA
>SKUG01000266.1 GCA_007122215.1 Thermoleophilia bacterium
CCCCTGGGACACCAGCCTCCTGCCCGACGGCACCTACACCATCAACCTCCACATCCACGACAACGCCGGCAACACCACCGGCCCCATCCAACAAACCGTCCTCATCGACAACTTCCCACCGGACGTCGCGTTCGACTCGTGGCAGGTGGCGAGCCCGTGGGCGGTTCCCGGCCCGGGCAGCGTGCTCTACGTGAACCCTGCAGCGCCAGACCCGATCGTCGCGGAGCTGCTGGTGATGGCATTCGACGCAGGCTCGGGGGTTGAGCGGGTGGACTTCCCCGACCTGGCGCCCAGTGGCTGGCAGCCAGCCGGCGGCGGCAGCGACTTCGTGGCAGGCCCGGGCAACATCTACCGCTTCACCTACACGGGCGTGGCCGGCTCGCAGTCCGGCGTGGGTGCATCCGTGGAGGCATTCGACAACGCGGGCAGCTCCGCGACGGCGGCGTTCTCGATCGTCGAGGACACGACCCCGCCGAGCGGCGGCAGCGTCTCGCATCCGAACGCGGGCAGCTTCCACGGATCCGACTCGATCACCGTGACCTACGCGCCCGGCAGCGATGCCCAGGCCGGGCTGGCTGGCGGCCAGACCCTGCTGCAGGTGCGCTCCACCGCGCTCGTGGCCGGCGCCTGCGACACGCTGGGCTGGGGACCGTGGAGCGATGTCGGCGCGCCCGGCACCCCATCGCCACAGCTCGTCACCGGCCTCGGGGATGCGCAGTGCCACGAGTTCCGGCTGCAGGTCGAGGACCGGGTCGGCAACGTCGGGCACGTCGACGGGCCCGCGCCGATCATGCTCGACCTGACACCGCCGACGGGCTCGATCGAGCTCGCGGTGGGCAGCAACCCGCAGTTCCAGCACCTCGACTCGCCGACCCGCATCATCGTCAACCCGGGCCAGTCAGGGGACTTCACCGCCACGGTGACGGCCTCGGCCCCCAGCGGGATCGCCGACGTCACCTTCCCGTCGATCGGCGGCGGCTGGAGCGGAGATGGCGCGCAGGCCGCCGCACCGTACGTGGCAACCTACGCGTGGTCGGCCCCGGCTGCCGGCGGCGGGATGCTCGACGCGGTGGTGCGCTCCAACACCAACATGGACCTGGACCTGCCGTTCGAGGTCGTGCTCGATGGCACCGGGCCGACCGGCGGCTTCATCGACTACCCCGACGTCTACCAGACGACCTACACCACGACCATCACCTACGACCCGGGCAGCGATGCCATCAGCCCGATGGGCGACTGGGAGCTGCAGCGCCAGACCTCACCGCTCGTGAACAACGCCTGCCCGACCTGGTCTGCATGGACGACCATCGCCACCGGCGGCGCGAGCCACGTCGACGGGACGCTGCTGGCCGAGAGCTGCCACCGCTACCGGCTGGCCGCCTCCGACGCGGTTGGCAACGTGCGCACCTACACGTCCACCCACATCGTGCGGGTGGACTCCTCGCAGCCGACGAGCGCCACGATGTCGGTGACCACCGGCTCGCCGTATGCGCATGTGGATTCCCTGGCCTTCCCGCCACGGGTGTGGTTCAACTCCACCCAGTCGGGCAGCTTCGAGGCAACGGTCACCGGCGTCGACCCGCACAGCGGGATCGGCAGCGCCCAGTTCCTGGCCATCTCGCCTGGCTGGACGCCCGCCACGGACGTGATCGACTCGACGCCACCGTTCACCGCGACCTACACCTGGTCCGTGGGCGCAGGGACCGCCCCCGGCTGGTTCGGCGGTGCCGCGATCAACCGGGCCGGGCTCGCGCACTACCACTACTGGGCGATCCTCGATGACACGACCCCGCCGGACGACTCGGGCAGCCTGCAGTACGCGGACGGCTTCTACGTCAACGCCGAGGTCGACGGCATCACCTTCAGCAACGGCACCGGCGATGCCGAGAGCGGCCTGGCACGTCGCTTCCTCGAGCGGCGCGAACGCACCTCCGACGGCACGGTCTGCACCGGCACCTGGGGCGCATGGGACCAGGTCGGTCCAGACAACCCCGCCAGCCCCTACACCGACACGACCGTGGTCGAGCCGGCCTGCTACCAGTACCGCTACGTGGAGGTCGACAACGTCGGCAACCGCACGGTCTACACCGATCCCGGCAACGCCACCGCGCACGTCGCCAGCGACGTCTTCCCGCCCGAGCCCTTCGACGTCATCGATCCTGCACCGGTCGCCCTGCCGGCGATCACCACGGGCGCCCCGGCCCCGGCCTGCGCGTCGGTGCCGACCTACAACCTCGCGCTCGCACCGATCCTCGAGTGGGAGCCGACCGTCGACAACGAGTCGGGCCTGGCCGGCTACGACGTGTTCATCGACGGCACCGGCACCCCGGTCGCCAGCCACGGGCCGGGCGTCACCAGCATGCCCGTGCCGGCCCTGGGCGATGGCGCCCACCAGTGGGGCGTGGAGGCCTTCGACTTCTTCGACAACCGGCGCCAGTCCGGGCCGGCCTTCCTGCGGCCCATCCGCATCGACAGCGCCCCGCCGACCGCTGCGACCGGCGCCCCGGCCAGCGGCACCGCCACCAACAACACCACCCCCACGCTGTCGTGGAACGCCAGCGACGCCAACTGCGTGGCACGCGTGATCGTCTACATCGACGGCGTCCAGCAGGCCGTGGCAAGCGGCAGCCAGTCCAGCTGGACGGTCCCGGCACCGCTGGCCGAGGGCGTCTACAGCTGGCACGTCGAGGCGATCGACAGCGTGGGCAACGTCACGGCCTCGGCACCGTCCACGCTGATCATCGACCTCACCCCACCGACCGGCGTGACGGCGATCTTCCCGGCCGATGGCGCGAGCGAGCCCGAGGGCTGGACGACGTTCGACTGGTCCGACGGCAGCGATGCGCTGAGCTCGGTCGTGAGGTACGACCTGCGGGTCGACGGCACCTGGGTCGCCAGCAACCTGCCCACGAGCTCGCATGGCCCCGTGGCGATCTACCCCGGAGCCCACACGTGGACGATCCGGGCCTACGACGCAGCCGGCAACTGGGCCGACTTTGGCTTCAGCTTCGACGCCTACCCGGTGCCGGACGTCACGCCACCTGACCCCTTCAACCTGCTCAGCCCGCCCGACGGCAGCATCGTGAGCGTCGGCGACCTGCTGACCTGGGAGGCGGCCTACGACTGGAACGGCATCGCCAACTACCACGTCTACGTGGATGGCTTCCGTGCCGCGACCGTCCCCGGCACCCAGACGAGCTGGTCGCTGGACGGCGGGCTCGGCGCGCCGATCTGCGTGAACACCTTCGACCCGGTGATCAACTCGGCGGGCTGTGTGGACTCGATCAACTACGCCGCGCCCTGGTCGCTCGGCGCGCACGGTGGCTACAACCTCGACGGCACGAGCATCGGCATCAACGACTGGGACGCCAACGGCGGCACGACCTCCTTCAGCTACCGGGTCGCCGTCCCTGCCAGCGGTGGCGACCTGAGCTTCGACCACCACTGGGACAGCCACGCGACCTTCAAGGCAGATGGCTCGCTGCACACCGCATGGGATGGCGGCACGCTGGAGATCTCGCAGGATGGCGGAGCGACCTGGGAGACGACCTGTACCGTCGGCGCGCGGGCCGAGTACGGATCGAGCGTTCCCTGTGACCATGAGCTGATGGATCCTGACGGCGGCTACAACGCGGTGCTCAGCGCGGGCACCAACAGCCCGGCGCCGTACCGCAACGTGTTCGGTGGCCGCTCGGCCGGGATGGTGCAGAGCGTGCTGCGCCTCTCGGAGTTCGCCGGCCAGACCATCCACGTGCGCTTCCGCCAGATCAACGACCAGTGCCACACCGGCCTGAGCCCGGCGATGCTCGCGTTCTGCCCGGACGGGGTCAAGGGCGCCGACTGGCACATCGACAACATCAGCCTGCGCGAGCCCTCGATCGGGCCCGGCCTGCACTCGTGGTACATCGTGGCGGTCGACCCCTCCGGCAACCAGCGGCAGTCCAACCAGACCTGGACCTTCGACCTGCAGTAGGGCAGCGGCGCGACCCTGGGGGCGTCCAAGGGCTCAGGCCCCGGCAGCGCCCGGGGCGGTGAGGCCGTCATCGGTCCGCTGGTCGCGGCGGGCAACGCCGTCGGCGATCGCGGCGCGGGACACCGCCGGCGCGATCGCATCCACCACCCGGCGGTTGAAGACCGAGGGGATGATGTAGTCCTCGGCCAGCTCGTCATCGCTGATCACGCCCGCGAGCGCGTGCGCGGCGGCAAGCTTCATGCCCGGCGTGACATCCGTGGCCTGCACGTCCAGCGCCCCGCGGAAGAGCCCGGGGAAGCAGAGCACGTTGTTGATCTGGTTGGGGAAGTCGCTGCGGCCGGTGGCCATGATCCGCACCGAGTCCGGCACCTCGCTGGGGAGGATCTCGGGCACCGGGTTGGCCATCGCGAAGACGATGGAGTCGTCGGCCATGCGCTCCAGCTGTGCGGCGGTCACCGCCCCGGGGCCGGACAGCCCGATGAAGACGTCAGCGCCCTCGAGCGCGTCGTCCAGCGAGCCGGTGAGGTCCTCCGGGTTGGTGAGCTCGGCAAAGCGGCGACGGGCATCGTCGAGCCCGTCCAGGCGGCTGCGACAGAGGATGCCCTGGCGATCCACGCCGACGAGGTTGCGGGCGCCGGCCTCGTGGAGCATCCGGCTGACCGCGATCCCGGCAGCGCCCACCCCGAGCACGACCACCCGCACGTCGGCGATGTTCTGGCCGGTCACCCGCAGCGCGTTGAGCAGGGCGGCGAGGACCACCACGGCCGTGCCGTGCTGGTCGTCGTGGAAGACCGGGATCGAGAGGCGCTCGCGCAGCCGCTCCTCCACCTCGAAGCAGCGCGGCGCGGAGATGTCCTCGAGGTTGATGCCGCCAAAGCCGGGGGCGAGCGCTGCGACGATGTCCACGATCTGGTCCACGTCGTGGGTGTCCAGGCAGATCGGCCAGGCATCGATCCCCGCAAACCGCCTGAAGAGTGCCGCCTTGCCCTCCATCACCGGCATCGCAGCCTCCGGGCCGATGTCCCCCAGCCCCAGCACGGCGCTGCCGTCGCTGACGACCGCCACGGTGTTGCGCTTGATCGTGAGCGCCCAGGCCTTCTCGGGATCTGCCGCGATCGCCTCGCAGACCCGGCCCACGCCGGGGGTGTAGGCCATCGAGAGGTCGTCGCGCGTTGCCAGCGGCACCGATGGCTTGACCTCGAGCTTGCCACCGAGGTGCATTAGGAAGGTGCG
>SKUG01000064.1 GCA_007122215.1 Thermoleophilia bacterium
CGGGGACGATCTTCCCGGGCACCATCGGGCTGATCGCCTTCCTGCTGGCGATGTACGGGCTGCAGGTGCTGCCCACCAACACCGCAGGGCTTGCGCTGCTGGCGCTGGCGGCGGTGCTGTTCGTGGCGGAGGTGTTCGTGTCCAGCGGGGGCATACTGGGGGTGGGCGGCGCGGTATCGCTCGTGCTGGGCGGCCTGCTGCTGTTCGACCGGGAGGCTGCGCTGAGCATCGACCTGCCGCTGCTCCTGACCGTGGGGGTGATCGCCGGTGCGGGGTTCACGCTGATCGGCCGCAAGGTCTACTCCGTGCACCACGAGCACGTGCGCGGCGGCAGCGAGGGCATGGTCGACCAGGTCGGCACCGTCCGCTACGAGCTCGCGCCACGCGGGCAGGTCTTCGTGGCGGGTGAGCTCTGGCAGGCCCGCACCGACGACGGCTCAACGCTGCCGGAAGGCGCCGAGGTGATCGTCGCCGAGGTCGATGGGCTGACGCTGGTGGTGCGTGAGCACGTCGCGGCCGCGACGGCTCCTTCCCCGGGCGACGGGCACTCGTAGGGACAGGGCCCTCAAGGTTCGGGGCCTGCGTGCCGATGCGAACCTCGTGCGCACGCGAGCCCGCATCATCCTGGCCTGCTGCATTGCAGCCCTGCCGATACTCGGCAGCGCGAGCGTGCAGGGAGCATCCACGGAGATCATCGTCGAGCTGCAGGCACTCAGTGCCACCAGCATCAGCCTCACTGCCTGCAGCACCGGCACCCCGGGCGTGACCGAGTTCGGAGCGGTGCTCAAGGGCGACAGCCACGTCACCGACCTCGACTGCACCGTGGAGTTCGGCTCGACCAACGACACCGCCCGCCTGCACGTCGCCCAGGACGACGGGCTTGGCCGCGCCATGTGGCAGCCCACCCGCGGCGAGCTCGATCCGGGGTTTGCCGGCGACGGGAAGCTCACCATCCCCATCGCGCCCGGCAGCGGCTCGGATGCCGGATACGAGGTGCTGCTGCAGCCTGACGGCAAGCTCGTGGCCGTGGGCCGCTGCAACATGGGCGGCGCAACCGGCAACGACTTCTGCCTGGCACGCATCAACCCGGACGGCACCCTCGACACCAGCTTCGCCGGAGACGGCACACTCACCGTCCCCATCGCACCCGGCTCTGGCACCGATGATGCCCGCGCTGCCGCACTGCAGGACGACGGGAGGATCGTCATCGCGGGATGGTGCGCGATGGGAAGCCCCACCGGGAACGACTTCTGCCTGGCACGCATCAACCCGGACGGCACCCTGGATACCAGCTTCGCAGGCGACGGCACCCTCACCATCGACATCGCCCCTGGCAGCGGACACGACTACGCCCGGGCCGTGGCAATCCAGCCGAACGGCAGGATCGTCGTCGGCGGCTACTGCAACATGGGCGCGCCGACGGGCTGGGACTTCTGCGCGGCGAGGGTCACGACGGACGGTGTGCTCGATACCACCTTCGCCGGCGACGGAAAGCTGAGCGTTCCCATCGCACCCGGCAGTGGGGTGGACGAGGCGTGGGCACTGGCCATCCAGCCCGACGGCAGGATCGTCATGGCAGGCCACTGCCAGATGGGTGGTACGACCGGGGAGGACAAGTGCCTGGCGCGGATCAACCCCAACGGTACCCTCGACACCACCTTCGCCGCAGGCGGCACCCTCACCATCGCCATCGCTCCCGGCACCCAGTCCGACCACACCTACGCGGTCACCCTCCAGCCCGACGGGAGGATCATCACCGCCGGCCGCTGCAACATGGGCGGCACCACGGGCATCGACATCTGCATGTCCCGCATCAATCCGGACGGCGCGCTCGACACCAGCTTTGCGGGCGACGGCACCCTCACCTTCCCCATCGCACCCGGCACCGGCCAGGACTGGGCCTTCGGCGTCGCAGTCCAGCCCGACGGGCGGATCCTGGTTGCCGGGGAGTGCCAGATGGGTGGTGCCACCGGCTGGGACATGTGCGCTGCCCGACTCAACCCGTCAGGCACGCTCGACAACGGGTTCGGGATCGGCGGACGGACCACCATCGACATCGCACCTGCCGATGGCCCGGACCGCGTCTGGGACCTGGCCGTGCTTCCCGATGGTCGTGCCGTCATCTTCGGAATGTGCGACATGGGGGCAACTGGAAACGACCTCTGCCTCGCCGTGCTCGACAACGGCGGCGAGGTGGAACAGTACGTCCCGGGGACGAGCGACTGGACGACCGCCGATACCAGCCACTTTGCCGCCTGCCTGCGCACGATGGCCAACGGGTCTGCCACCTGGACCCTGAACGCCACCTGCCCCGCCAGCAACGGCACCTTCTGGAACGCGATCCCCGAAGCGCCGTCTGAGATTGCACGCACCACCGTGCCGGGGACCATCGACGCCATCGCAAACCTCCGATTCGGTGCGCGCACCGGACCCGACCAGCCGTCGGGTCGCTACATCGCGCCGCTGACCTTCACGGTGACTGCGCCATGACGCGCCGACGGGCCACCCTGCTGGTCATCTGCTGCCTGGCAGCCCTGCCTGCCCTGGCCACCAGCGGCGTTCACGGCGCCGAGGAGCAGGTCATCGTCGGCGCGAACGTCGAGGGCTGGACGAGCATCAACCTCGACGTCTGCGACCCCGCAGCCGGGGTGACCGACTTCGGACAGGTCCTGCCGGCAGCCACCACGGTCACCAGCGAGGACTGCGCGGTGGAGTTCGGATCCTCCGACGGGCTGGCCCAACTCACCATCAGCCAGGCCGACGGGCTCGGGCTTCCCATGTGGCAACCCACCCGCGGCGAGCTCGACCCGGGGTTCGGGAGCGACGGGAAGGTCTCGGTCTCCATCGCGCCGGGGACCGGCCAGGACCGGGCCTTCGCGACCGTGGTCCAGCCTGATGGCAAGGTCATCGCCGCGGGCTACTGCCAGATGGGAGGCGCCACCGGCTGGGACATCTGCCTCGCACGCCTCAACCCGGACGGCACCCTCGACACCACCTTCGCAGGCGACGGCACCCTCACCATCCCCATCGCCCCCGGAAGCGGCCAGGACCTCGCCCGGGCCGTGGCACTGCAGCCCGACGGACGGATCCTCGTGGCTGGTTACTGCGACATGGGCGGCGCAACCGGACGGGACTTCTGCGTTGCCCGGGTCACCGCGGACGGCACGCTTGATGCGACCTTCGCCGGGGACGGTCGCCTCACCATTGCCATGGCTCCCGGCAGCAACGAGGATCGGGCATGGGCCCTGGGGATCCAGCCCGACGGGCGGATCCTGGTGGTGGGACGCTGCCAGATGGGTGTTGCTACCGGCTGGGACTTCTGCCTTGCGCGCCTCCATCCCAACGGCACCCTCGACACCAGCTTTGCAGGGGACGGCACCCTCACCTTCCCCATCGCGCCGGGTAGCGGCGAGGACTTCGCCCTCGGGGTCGTGGTCCAGCCCGATGGTCGCATCGTCCTGGCCGGGGAGTGCAACATGGGGGGCGCATCGACCGGGTACGACATCTGCATCGTCCGGCTGGAGGCCGATGGCTCCTTCGACACCACCTTCGCCGGTGATGGCCGGCTGCTCTATGACATCTCCCCGGGCAATGGCTGGGATGCAGCACTCGATGTCGCGCTGCAGCCCGACGGGAAGATCGTCACCGCGGGCTGGTGTCGGAGGGGAGGCGCCGGCGGCGATGCCTTCTGCATGTCCCGGGTGAACCCGGACGGCACGCTCGACTCGACCTTCGCAGGCGACGGGAAGCTCGCCTTCGACATCGCACCGGGGGCCGGAGCCGACTGGGGATGGTCGGTGGAGATCCAGCCCGACGGCAGGATGCTCGTGGCAGGCCGCTGCGACATGGGTGGCAGCACCGGGCCGGACTTCTGCCTCGCCCGCGTCAACCCGGACGGCACCCTCGACACCACCTTCGGCACGGATGGTGCAGTGACGGTGGACATCGCCCCGGGCACCGGCGAGGACTACGCCTGGGGGGTCGGGCTGCTGCCTGACGGCGGTGCCGTGGCGACAGGGTGGTGCGACATGGGCGGCACCACCGGCATCGACTTCTGCCTGGTGGCCTTCGACAACGCCGGGGAGATCCAGCAGTATGTCCCGGGCACGAGCGACTGGGACACTGCCGGCACCAGCCACTTCGCGGCCTGCCTGCGCACGATCAGCGACGCGACGTCCATCTGGACGCCCAACGCCACCTGCCCCGCCAGCAACGGCACCTGGTGGAACCCGATCCCGGAGTCACCGGTGCTGGTCGCACAGACCACCGTCGCCGGCACCGACACCGCAGTGGCCAACCTGCGCTTCGGGCTACGCACCAGCCCGACACAGGAGCCGGGTCGCTACGTCGCGCCGCTGACCTTCACGGCCGTGGCTCCCTGACACGGGCCGGGCCCGAGGTTTAGCCGGCCGGGGAACGGATACCACCCCGGGTGGACCCACCAGCGAGCCAGCCCGGGAGCTGCACCCATGGAACTCCTCATCGTCGTTGCCGTACTCGGCTTCCTGTTCATCGTCTCGTTCGTCAAGATCCTCAGCGAGTACGAGCGTGGCGCGATCTACCGTCTCGGGCGCCTGCTGCCTGGCGCCAAGGGCCCGGGCCTGATCATCCTGATCCCCTTCGTCGATCGCATGGTCAAGGTCGACACTCGCGTGATCACGATGCAGGTGCCGCCCCAGGAGATCATCACCCGCGACAACGTCACCACCCGCGTGAACGCCGTGGCCTACTTCCGGGTCGTGGACTCGCTGCGGGCCGTCAACGAGGTCTCGGACTTCGCGTTTGCCACGAGCCAGATCGCCCAGACGACGCTGCGCAGCGTCCTCGGCCAGCACTCGCTCGACGACCTGCTGTCCGAGCGCGACAAGATCAACAAGCAGCTGCAGGAGATCATCGACTCGCAGACCGAGCCGTGGGGCGTGAAGGTCTCCACGGTCGAGGTCAAGGACGTCGAGATCCCGCAGGACATGCAGCGCGCGATGGCCAAGGAGGCCGAGGCCGAGCGTGAGCGGCGCGCGAAGATCATCGCCGCACAGGGTGAGTTCCAGGCCGCCGAGCGGCTGACCGAGGCCGCGGTGAAGATGTCCACGAACCCCATCACGATCCAGCTGCGCTACCTGCAGACCCTGGTCGAGATCGGCTCGAACAACAACACCACCACGATCTTCCCGCTGCCGATGGAGTTC
>SKUG01000127.1 GCA_007122215.1 Thermoleophilia bacterium
ATGCCCAGTCGCGGCGCCATGCCAGCAGCACGAGCGCCACGACCGCGAGCACGAGCCCGCCGATGACCACCGCGGGGCTGCCCAGCAGCGCCCACGCGAGCGGGAAGCTGACGATGCCGATGGCCAGTCCGGTGATCGGTGCCAGCGGCAGGGCCAGGCCCCGGGCGGTTTCACCGAGTGCCCATCGGTGGTACATGACACCCGCGGCCCCAAAGAGGGCCAGCCAGATGAGTAGGATGCTGATCACCAAAGCCATGCGGGCGAGGTTGTACCGTCAGGGACCCGAGCCGAAACCCAGCTCGGGGCACGCACGATGGCCGAGGTTCGGGGGAGGTACGGTCCAGTGGCAGGCGTGGGGGCCATCAGCGCGTCGGAAACGTCCGCCCTGGCGGGCGCGCTCGCTGCGATCGGGCAGGCACCGGAGCAGCCGGAGGCAACGCCGCCGGCTGGCTGGAGCCCGCAGCAGGTCGCTGACCGCCTGCTCGACACCCTGCTGGCAGGCGACGGTCCGATCTACATCGCCGTGACCGGTACCGGCGGCGCGAGCTACGACCACGCCGTGCTGTCGACCCTGCAGGAGGTGGCGCGGCAGGGATCCGGGGGGGCGGCAACGGTCGTGTCGCTGCCGTATGCCAACGGCGTTGCCGACATCGGCCGGCGAACGCTCGGGCTGTCGGGCAGCGGGCGCGACGAGGCGCTCGCGATCGTGCTGCGCGAGCTGGCGCGCCGGGCGCCGCATCGCCCGGTCTACGTGGTGGCGCAGAGCCAGGGGTCGTGGCTGGTGTCGCAGGTGCTGCGGGACGATCCCGATGCCGCGCGCGCAGTCACGCGCGCGGTGCTCTTCTCCCGCCCGGCGCTGGCACCGTCGGTCGATGCCTGGGTGGCCGCGGGGACGCTGCTCGAGGTCAACCACGTCGATGACATCGTCACCGGGGTCCCGACGGCGCTCAACCGGGAGATGCTGCGGTCTTTTGCCGCGTCGACGATGGACTGGATGCGCGGGCAGCGATTCTCGTACCTGCCGCATCGCTACGAGCCCGATGCGGCCCTGGCTGCGCGCTTCCTGCTGGGCTCGTCGCTGGGACTTGCAGAGGCAGCGCGCCACCACTCGGGCATGCACCATCGCCACTGATCGCGATGGCTGCGGGCGGCACGGCAACCCTTGCACGGTGCCCCATCCACGGCGAGGCGACGACCGCGGCATACTGGGGCTGCGGCGTGCGCCCCTCCGCGTTGCTGCGGGGCCGTGGGCCTAGTAGGCTCGAGGAAGGTTAGACGTGCGCGCACGCGCACCCGCACGCGGGTGGCTGCGCGGGCCGGAACCGTCCGCTGACCCGGCGGAACCGGCACCGACAAGCGCCGGGAGGCACCGTGGTCACACAGCATGACGTCGTCATCGTCGGAGCAGGACTCGCAGGCATGCGGGCCGCCATCGAGGCAGCACGGGGCGGCGTCGACGTCGCCGTGGTATCCAAGCTCCACCCGGTACGCAGCCACTCGGGGTCTGCCGAGGGCGGCATCAACGTCGCGCTGGGCAACGTCGCCGACGACGACCCGGACATCCACACCTTCGACACCATCAAGGGCTCGGACTACCTGGCAGACCAGGACGCCGCCGAGATCATGTGCCACGAGGCGATCGAGGACATCATCGAGCTCGAGCACATGGGCTGCTACTTCTCGCGCCTGCCCAACGGGCGGATCGCCCAGCGCCCCTTCGGCGCCGCCGGATCGCCACGTACGGCGTTCGCCGCGGACATCACCGGACACGTGCTGCTGCACGTGATGTACGAGCAGCTGCTCAAGCACGAGGTCAAGGTCTACGAGGAGTACTTCGCGGTCGACCTCGCGATGGATGGCGAGACCTGCACGGGCGTGGTCTGCTGGGACCTCGTCAACGGCGGGGTCAAGGCGGTCGCTGCCCGCTCGACGGTGCTGGCCACGGGCGGCATGGGGCGGATGTTCCACGGCACCACCAACGCCTACGCCTGCACCGGTGACGGCATGGCCATGGCCTTCCGGGCGGGCGCTCCGCTCAAGGACATGGAGATGATGCAGTTCCACCCCACGACGCTCAAGTCCAACGGGGTGCTGATCACCGAGGGCTGCCGCGGCGAGGGCGGCTACCTGCGCAACTCCGAGGGCGAGCGCTTCATGGCGAAGTACGCCCCGAACGCGCTGGAGCTGGCCTCCCGCGACGTGGTCAGCCGCTCGGAGTGGACGGAGATCCACGAGGGCCGCGGCGTCGACGGCTGCGTGCTGCTCGACCTCACCCACCTCGGGGCCGACCACATCAACCGCGCCCTGCCGGGCTCCCGGGAGCTCGCGCTCGATCACGCCGGCGTCGACGCCATCGACGACCCGATCCCGGTCCGGCCTGGCGCCCACTACCAGATGGGCGGCGTCGCCACCGACGTCTGGGGCCGCACCCCCATCGAGGGCCTGTACGCAGCGGGCGAGGTCGCCTGCGTGAGCGTGCACGGCGCGAACCGCCTCGGTGGCAACTCGCTCCTCGAGACCGTGGTCTACGGCCGCCGGACCGGCGCGAAGGCTGCCGAGGAGGCTGCCGAGCGCCGCCCCGTCGAGGCCACCCGCACCGCTGCCGGCATCGACATGGTGCGCCAGCGGGTCAACCGGCTGCTCGCCACCGAGAGCGGCCCGCGGTCCGATGAGCTGCGCGAGGCGCTGGCCACGACGATGTACGACAACCTCGGCGTCTTCCGCGACGAGGCAGGCATGACCCAGGCCGTCAAGGACATCGCCGAGCTGCGCGCCCGCTACGACGAGGGCGTGGTCGTCCAGGACAAGGGCGATGTCTTCAACTCCGACCTGACCTACGCGATCGAGGTCGGGTACCTGCTGGAGATGGCCGACACCCTCGCCCAGTGCGGTGTCTTCCGCAAGGAGAGCCGCGGCGCCCACTCCCGCACCGACTTCGTCGAGCGCGACGACGAGAACTGGCTGTGCCACACCATCGTGCGGCGCACGCCGGAGGACCCGGAGTTCACGATCGAGACCGCGCCGGTGACGATCACCAAGCACCAGCCGAAGGTCCGCACGTACTGAGCATCAAGATGCCATCAGCTCCCGACCGATAGGGGTGGGGAGCGGGTAGGACAGCCGCAGGACGCATCGACACGACAAGGCAGGAACCATGAAGGCGAAGCTGAAGATCTGGCGCCAGACGCCACGCCCGGACGGCAGCGTCCAGCGGGAGCTCGTGCCGTTCGAGATCGACGTGCACGAGGAGGCCACCCTGCTCGACACGCTCGATGCGATCAAGCACCACGTCGACGGCTCGCTCGCCTACCGCAAGAGCTGCCGGATGGCGGTCTGCGGGTCCTGCGGGATGCGCATGGACGGTCGCGCGGTGCTCGCCTGCAAGGTGCGGATGGCCCCGCTGGTCGAGGATGGGCGCACCCCGGTGATCTCGCCGATGGGGAACATGCCCGTGATCCGCGACCTGGTCACGGACATGTCGGACTTCTGGTCGAAGATCCGCGCCACCACGCCGTGGCTCGTGCAGGACGACACGCGTCCGAAGCCTGCCGATGGCCGCGAGCACCTGATCTCGCCGGAGGAGCAGGCGAAGATCACCAAGGAGAGCCTGTGCATCATGTGCGGGTGCTGCGTCAGCGAGTGCAACTCGATGGAGGCAGACCCCGCGTTCATGGGCCCGGCGGCGCTGGCCAAGGCTTACCGCTTCGTCGGTGACGAGCGCGACGATGCGACGCGGGAGCGGCTCAAGGCGGTCGACACCAGGCACGGCGTCTGGGACTGCACGCGCTGCTACTTCTGCAACGAGCGCTGCCCCAAGGGCGTCGACCCGCGCGATGCGATCGCGAAGCTCGGTGCGGCGCTGTTCGACCACGGCATGACCCGCGACAAGGGCGCCCGGCACGCGCAGATCTTCATCAACTCCGCCAAGGGCAAGGGGTCCTTCCCGGGCACGGGCCTGCTCTACAACGGGCACCTGGCCGAGACGGCCCTGGTGCCCTACACGCTGGGGCCCGAGGCGCTGCTGCCCGAGTGGGCGATGATGGGCGTGCGGCTGGCGATGCGCGGCAAGGCGCCGCCACCGTGGCACTCCGCGCTGCACCGCCAGGAGGGCCTCGACGAGGTCCAGGAGCTGTGGCGGATCCTCGAGCGCGAGGATGGCCCGTCCCGCCGTGGCGGCGAGTTCGACACGCCTGCCGGGGAGATGCCCCCGAACATCGCCCGCTCGCTGCGCGGCATGTTCACCGCACGAGAGCTCAACGAACGGACCGGCACGAAGCTGGTCGACGAACCCACCGAGGAGTCCGCATCGTGAAGAAGGTCGCCTACTACGCCGGCTGCCTGGCCAGCCTGTCCGCGAAGGAGCTCGACTCCTCCACCCGGGCGCTGGCCCCGAAGCTCGACCTCGAGCTCATCGACATGCCCAAGGCGACCTGCTGTGGCGCCGGGGACATCCACGAGGCCAAGCCGGACTTCTACCTGCACCTCAACGCGCGGATCCTCTCGGAGGCCATGCAGCTCGGCGTCGACACGCTGATGACGATCTGCAACGTCTGCACGCTGAACCTGCGCCAGGCGAACCTCAAGCTGCAGGAGGACGAGGCGCTGCTCGAGCGGGTCAACCGCAACCTCAAGGAGGCGCGCGTCGAGCCCTACGACGGCTCGGTGGACGTGCAGCACTTCCTCTGGATGATCACCACCGGCGAGCGCTACGAGCTGCTGCAGAAGGTCGCCACCAAGGGCCTCGGTGGAATGAAGATCGCCCCGTTCTACGGCTGCCAGATCCTGCGCCCGTCGAAGATCCTCGGCTTCGAGGATCCCGACAGCCCGCAGTCGCTCGAGCGCATCATCCGCGCCTGTGGCGGCGAGCCGGTGGACTACCCGGCCAAGCTCAAGTGCTGCGGGTTCCCGATCGTGCTGGCGCGCGAGGAGGTGGCCCTCAAGGAGGTCACCCAGCCGCTGCAGCAGGCCTCCGAGGCCGGGGCGGCGGCGATCGTCACGCCGTGCCCGCTCTGCCACCTCTCCCTGGATGCGTGGCAGTCCAAGGCCGAGAAGCATGCCGGGCACCGCTTCGACATGCCCACCCTGCACATGTCACAGCTGATCGGGCTCGCGGCGGGGCTGCCCGAGTCGGAGCTGAAGTTCAAGCGCCACGTG
>SKUG01000182.1 GCA_007122215.1 Thermoleophilia bacterium
AGCATGGGGGCAGCCCGCCGACAGGTGCCCCGCCAGGCATGGCTGCTCGTGGCAGCTGCGCTGGCAGTGCTGCTCGCAGCCCATGCGGGCGCCGGCGCGGGCGCCGCGGCCCCGGCAGCCCCCCAGGACGACGACACGGCCGACGCGGCCGCCGCCGAGGCTGCGCCTGCATCCCGCAGCGGGCAGCGCACCGGCCCCAGCGATGACGGCACCGCCATCCCGCCGCCGCCGCGCGTGCGCTCCCCCGCATGGGCTGCGTGGCGCGCCACCGACGACACCGTGATCGGTGGCCGGGCGATGCGCCAGAAGCGCGCGATCGCATCCCTGACGAAGCTGATGACGGCGCTGGTGGTGGTCGAGCGCACCCGCCCCGCCGATGCCGTGGAGGTCTCGGAGCGGGCGGCCGCGATCGGCGAGGCCAGCGGGGGGCTGCGCGCCGGGGTCGAGTACGAGGTCGACGAGCTGCTCGCGGCGATGCTCGGCCCGTCCGGCAACGATGCCGCCGTGGCCCTGGCCGAGCACGTCGCCGACACCGAGGAGCGCTTCATCGAGCTGATGAACCAGCGCGCCGCGCGCATCGGGCTCGAGAACACCACCTTCTCGACGGTGACCGGGCTCGACACCCCCGGCAACGGCTCCACACCGCTCGACCTGATCGAGCTTGCGCACCTCGCGATGCAGGACCGGCGCATCGCCCAGGCCGTGGGCCAGCGCCGCATCCGCATCTCGGGCAACGACGGGCGCCCCGCCGAGGTGCTCGAGAACCGCAACGAGCTGCTGGGGACCTACACCGGGGTCGATGGCGTCAAGACGGGCTTCACCGAGGAGGCCGGCTACAGCCTGGTCAGCCGCTTCGCCGATCCCGACACCGACACCTACATCTACGTCGTGCAGCTGGGGGCCTCCGAGGAGGACCACCGCTGGGACGATGCGCGGACGCTGCTCGACTGGGCAACCCCGCTGCGCCCGGTGATCGACCTGGTCGCCAGCGGGGACGAGGTCGGCACCGCGACCGTCGCCTACACCGAGGAGCCGGTGCAGCTGCTGGCCGCCGAGGAGGTCTCGCTGCCGCTGCTGGCGGGCCAGTCGATCACCGAGCGCTACGTCACCCCGAAGGTGCTCGTGCCGCCGCTGGCCGAGGGCGACGTGGTCGGCAGCATCGAGTTCCTGCGGGCGGGCACCGTGGTGGCCAGCACCGACATCGTCGTCGACCGGGCCGTGGCGGATGCTACGCTGTCCATGAAGGTCCAGTACCTGCTCGAGCGCTGGGACGTTGCGCTGCGCGCGGGCCGCGACATGGCGCTGGCCCCGTTCCGCAGCGACGACTGACAGGCCCCAACCGAAGGATGCCCGGTGATCATCACCGTCACCCTCAACGCTGCCATCGACCGCACCCAGGTCGTCCCCCACTTCACCGTGGGCCGTCGACACCGGGCCGTGGAGTCGACCACGCTCGCGGGCGGACACGGCATCAACGTCGCCCGTGCGCTGCGCCGGCTCGACCGCGCCGTGGCCACGACGGGGCTGATCGGCGGGGTCACCGGCAAGCTCGTGCGCGAGCGGCTCTCGGAGGAGGGCCTGCTCCACGACTTCCACCAGATCGCCGGCACCTCGCGCACCTCCACGGCGGTGATCGACCCGGTCGAGGGCACCGTCACCGAGATGAACGAGTACGGGCCCGATGTCAGCGAGGCCGAGCTCGAGGCCTTCGCGACCAAGCTCGACTTCCTCGCACGCACGGCCGACATCGTCGTCTTCTCCGGGTCGCTGCCCCCCGGGCTGGACTCGGCGACCTACCAACAGCTGCTGCGGCGCGTGCGCCCCAGCGGCGCGCAGACCATCGTCAACTCGCTCGGCCACGATGCCGCCCTGGGCGAGACGCTGCAGGCCGAGCCGTCGCTGACGGTGGTCTCACAGCGCGAGGCCGAGGAGTTTGTCGGGTACGAGTTCACCGTGGACGAGGACTTCCGCGCGGCGTTCGATGCGATGGTGCGGATCGGCGGGCAGAGCCTCGTGATCGCCACCGCCGACGGGGTCTGGGCGCGGATCAAGACCGGGCGCACCATCGACCTCGTCCGTGCACGCTTCGAGAGCAGCGACCTGGTGTCCGGGCTGGGCGGGGTCGACGTGTTCGTGGCGGGCTACGTCAGCGCCTACCTCGACGATGCGCTGCCGCCCGAGCGCCTGCGGCGCGGGCTGGCGGTGACGATGGCCAACCAGCGCCAGCTCGGCGTGGGCATCTTCGACACCTCCGACCTGCGCGCGCTCGAGCAGCGGGTGAGCATCGAGCCGCTGGCCGAGGTCGGCGAGCCCGCCGGCTGACGGCGCGAGCGCGGGCTCAGAAGGCCTCGTCGCCGCCCAGGCCGAGGTCCTCATCGCCGAATCCGTCGTCGTAGCGTGGCAGGTAGCCGAGCATGTCGAGCGCCTGCAGCGCCTCGCCGTAGGCGCGGGAGGCCGGGCTCTTCTGTGCCTGCTGGCCGATCCGGCGGGACTGCTCCTTGCCCTGCCGCGAGGCGCGCAGGATCCGCTGGTTCCAGCTCGACAGCTGGCGCATGCTCGTCACGAGGTCCTGGTGGGCGTCCTGCGCATCGGCGGGCACCTCGGCGTTCTCGAGGATCCGGATCGATGCCTCCCAGCGCTGGTTGATCGCGCGGATGGCCTGCGTGTTGCCCTGGTTGATGGCTTCCTCGACCGGCGGCGCCTCGGGATCCTCCAGCGCGCTGAAGGCCCGCTCCAGGGTCTGGGTGTAGATGACCCCGGCATCGGATGCTGCCCGCGGGTCCTCGCCGCCCAGGCCGAGCGTCGACTCGATCTCGGGTGGGCCCTGGCCGCAGCCGGCAGCGACCAGCGCCAGTGCTGCAACCATGATCAGTGTCCGTGCGATCGTATCCATGCCCTCACCCCGTTTAACGCCGGAACCCCCTCCGGCTGTTTCACAGCCCCTCGAGCTGGTACCCCTCTGCCTCGAAGATGGCCTTGGCCTCGACGAAGTCGTTCTCGATCTGGTCGAGCTCCTCCGAGCTGATTCCCTGGATGCACGCGCGTGACTCCTCCTGGCTGACGCGGGCGAGTGCGCGGCAGTTCGCGAGGCGCTGCAGCAGGCGCACGCTGCCCTCGAGGCTGCGCAGGTAGGCCTCGTGGCCCTGCTCGACCGAGGCAGGCGGGTTGATCTCGCGCAGGCGGGCGATGTCCTCCTGGAAGGCCTCCATCGCCTGCAGGAAGTAGTCGGGGTCCTGCTCCTCGGGCAGGCGGGACAGCAGCAGCGTCCGCTGCTCGTAGCTCTGGGCGACGCGCCGCTCGTACTGCTCGTGGGTCTCGCGCTGGGCGCAGGCGCCCAGCACCAGCATCGACGCGGCCAGCAGCGCAGCGAGCAGCGCCAGGCGCATCAGCTGCCCCCTGGCACGCCGACCGCGCTGCGGCTGAGGCTGACGAGCTCCTCCAGCTCGTCGTCGGAGAGCTCGGTCACCCACTTCTCGCCGGCGCTGGGGCTGATCACCTGCTGGGCGAGCTGGCGCTTGCCGGCGACCACCTCGGCGATGCGCTCCTCCACCGTGCCCGCACAGACCAGGCGGTGCACCTGCACGGCCTGGGTCTGGCCGATGCGGTGGGTGCGGTCGGTGGCCTGGTCCTCGACGGCGGGGTTCCACCACTGGTCGTAGTGGAAGACGTGGCGGGCCTGCATGAGGTTGAGCCCGAGCCCGCCGGTGCGCAGGCTCATCACGAAGATCCGGGGCTTGCCGTCGTCTGCCTGGAAGCCGGCGATCAGCTCCTCGCGGCGGGTGCGGGGCACGCCGCCGTGCATGTAGAGCACCTCGCACTCGAGCTCCTCCTGGAGGTGCGCGTGGATGATCTCGGCCATCGTGGCGTACTGGCTGAAGACCAGTGCGCGGTCACCCTCATCGGCGACCTCCGAGACCATGCTCATCAGCCGGTCGAGCTTGCCCGAGCGGCCCGGGATGGTGTCGTTGGCCTCCTCCACTCCCGTCGCGCGGGTGAACTGCAGCGGGTGGTTGCAGATCTGCTTGAGGCGGGTGAGCAGCGCCAGCACGGCTCCGCGCCGGCCGATGCCGCTGCGCCCGCGCACGTCGGCCATCGCCGCGTCGAGCGTGGCCTGGTAGAGGGTGGCCTGCTCGGCGCTGAGCGTGCAGACGACGGTGTTCTCGTCCTTGTCGGGCAGCTCGGGCGCGACGTTCGGGTCGTCCTTGACGCGGCGCAGGATGAACGGGCCGGTGATCGCCCGCAGGCGCGCGACGGCATCCTCGGCCTCGTCGGCTCCCTGCTCGATCGGCAGGGCGTAGGCACGGCGGAAGGCGTGGACGCTGCCGAGCAGCCCGGGGTTGAGCGCGTCGAGGATCGCCCACAGCTCCATCAGGCGGTTCTCGATGGGGGTGCCGGTGAGCGCGATCCGCATCGACGAGGGCAGGCGGCGCACGGCGCGCGCCTGCTCGGTGTCGGCGTTCTTGATGGCCTGGGCCTCGTCGAGCACGACCACGTCCCACGGGGCCTCGCTGAGCGGGCCGATGTCGCGGGTGACCAGGCCGTAGCTGGTGACGGTGACGTTGGCGCTGGCGATGCCGGCCTCGCGGCTGCTGCGGTCGGTGCCGTGGTGGACGTGCACGGTGAGGTCGGGGCCGAAGCGGGCGAGCTCGCGCTCCCAGTTGCCGATCAGGGAGGTCGGGCAGACCACGAGCACCCGCAGCTGCCCATCCCGCTCCTCGTGCATGCGCGTCAGCAGCGCGATCAGCTGGACGGTCTTGCCGAGTCCCATGTCGTCGGCCAGGCAGGCCCCGAGCGGGATCGATGACATCCCGGCGAGCCAGTTGAGGCCGCTCTGCTGGTAGTCGCGCAGGTCGCCGGTGAACGAGCTGCCGGGCTCGACGGCGGGGAAGGTGTCGGGCGAGCGCAGGTGCTCGAGCGCGCCGGTCAGGCGGGCATCGTCGACGGCCTCGACCTCTGCCAGCATCCCGCTGAACTCGATCTCCCCGGCCAGCGCCGCGGTGAGCGCGCGGGAGGCGGCCATGGTCGCGTCGCGCTCCTCCACGGCGCGGGCGAGGGTGTCGAGCTGGCGGCGGGTGGCATCGGTGAGCGCGACCCACTGCCCGCCGACCTCGACGAGGCTGCGCGCGTCCTTGGCGAGCTGGCGCAGCT
>SKUG01000133.1 GCA_007122215.1 Thermoleophilia bacterium
ATCACCCACCAGCAGACCTTCAGCCCGACCTCGACGTGGGGGCCGTGGGAGTGCTCGACCCGGGCCGACCGCTGGCCCAGCTACCGTGGTGGCTCGGTCACGCTGCATGCCGGAACGGCGTGCTCCGGAGGGGTCTGCAGCTCCGTCTTCCACGCCTGGCGCTGGAGCGGCAGCTCCTGGCAGCGCGTGGACCTCAGCCGCTACGGGATCGTCGGCCGCATGTCGTTCCACCACCACCCCTACACCCGGGGCTGGTCATGGATCGGGACCTCCGCCACGGGCTGGCTCGCCTACCCGTCCTCGATGGTGACGATCCGGATCCCCACCTCCAACCCGCCCCTGCACTCGATCCAGCGACTGCGCTGCTACGACTCGACACCCGACCCGGGCATGACGATGATCGGGGTGATCCCCTCCTGGACCTGCGACTACCGCGGGCTCGCCTGACCCGGGAGCGGCACCGGGCGCGGGTTACGCCTCTGCCCGAGCGGGTAGCTGCAGGGCATGGATCCAGCAGCAGATGCCGGGCCGATCGAGCCCTTCCTCGCCACCCCCGGCCCGAGCAACGTTCCCGAGGCCGTGCGACGGGCGATGTCCGGGCCGGTCATCCACCACCGCTCCGGCGAGTTCTCGGGCATCTTCCGGGACGTCTGCGAGCGCGCGCCGGCACTGCTCGGCATGGCCGGCGACCTTGCCGTCCTGACCTGCAGCGGCACCGGTGCCATGCAGGCCGTCATCGAGAACCTCACCCGGCCGGGTGACCACGTGCTCGTGGCATCCTTCGGCCGCTTCGGGCAGCGCTGGGCGGAGATCGCCACCGCGCTCGACAGGCGCGTGTCCCACCTCGAGCTCGAGTGGGGGTTGCGCCCCGACCCGGCGGCGATCGCCGAGCACGCTGCCAGCCATCCGGATGCCGTGCTGCTCCTGACCACCCACTCCGAGACCTCCACCGGCGCGGTCAGCGACGCCGAGGCGATCGCGGCCGCCGTCCACGCGGTGCGGCCCGAGCTGATGCTCGGCATCGACGCGATCTCCAGCGGGGCTGCGCTGCGCTTCGAGTTCGATGCGTGGGGGTTCGATGCGGTCGTGTCCGGCTCGCAGAAGGCGTGGATGCTGCCGCCGGGGCTGGCGTTCGCCGGGCTGTCGGCACGGGCCGAGGCCCAGATGCGGGAGCTGCTGTCCGGGACGGGGCCACACCCCTACTACCTCGACCTTGCCCGGGCGCTCGACCGCCAGCGCGAGGCCGCAACGACTCCCTGGACGCCGGCGCACGTCCTGGTCCAGGGGCTGCAGGCCGCGCTCGACCTGATCGAGGCCGAGGGGATGGTCGCGCGCGATGCCCGCCACCGCCGACACGGACGGGCAACCCGCGCGGCGCTGGCAGCACTGGGGGTCGAGGGCTTCAGCCCGGACCACGACTCCAGCGGGATCCTCACCGCTTTCGAGGTGCCGGACGGGCTCACGGCCGATGGCATCCGCGGCTACCTGCGCGACCGGGCCGGAATCACCACCGCCGGTGGCCAGGCCCGGCTGAAGGGCCGGATCGTGCGGATCGGACACTGCGGCTGGTTCGGTGACGGTCACCTGCTGACGACCATCGCCCAGCTCGAGCGGGCGCTCGCTGCGGGCGGGCACCGGGTCGAGCCCGGAGCCGGCATCGCCGCTGCCGAGGCGGCACTGCATGCCACCACGGAGGTCCTGGCATGAGCATCGTCCGCGAGCAGCAGCAGGCCCCGAGGGAGGCTGCCGGGCAGGTCCGCCACCGCGTGCTGGTCTGCGACGCGATCAGCCAGGCCGGCATCGACGCGCTGGCCGAGCGCTTCGAGGTCACGGTCACGCCCGGCTGGGATCGGGAGGAGCTGCTGCGACAGGTCGCGGGCTACGACGCGGTGATCGTGCGCAGCGCCACCCGCCTCGACGCCGAGGTGATCGAGGCCGCCACCCGCCTGCGGGTGATCGGCCGGGCCGGGGTGGGGGTCGACAACATCGACCTGCAGGCTGCATCCCGGCAGGGCGTGGTGGTGGTCAACGCCCCCACGAGCACGGTGGTATCGGCCGCCGAGCACACCGTGGGCCTGATCTTCGCGCTGATGCGCAACATCCCCCGTGCGGATGCGAGCATGCGCCGCGGCGAGTGGGATCGCAAGTCGTTCCTCGGGGCGGAGCTTGCCGGCAGCCGGATCGCGATCCTCGGCTTCGGTCGCATCGGCCAGATCGTCGGGGAGCGTGCCCGCAGCCTCGGGATGCAGGTGACCGCCTACGACCCCTTCGTCTCCAGCGCCCGCTTCGAGGATGCCGGGGTCGAGCGTGCCCAGGCCATCCCGGATGCCGTGGCCGAGGCCGACATCGTCACCCTGCACCTGCCGCTGACCGACGACACGCGCGAGGTGATCGACGCTGACCTGCTGGCAGCCCTGCAGCCGGGCACGCGGATCATCAACGCCGCCCGCGGTCCGCTGGTCGACCTCGACGCCGTCCACGCGGCGCTCGAGACCGGCCAGCTGGGTGGCTTCGCATGTGACGTCTACCCGGTCGAGCCGCCGCCGTCGCACCCGCTCTTCCAGCACGAGCGGGTGGTGCTCACCCCGCACATCGCCGCCTCCACCCGGGAGGCGCAGGACCGCGCCGGCATCGACGTGGCCCACCAGGTCGCGGCGGCCCTGGCCGGCGGCAGCGTCACCACCGCGGTGAACGTGCCGATGATCGCCTCGGCAGACATCGAGGCGCTGCAAGGGTTCCGGCCCCTGACGGCGATGCTCGCCCGGCTGGCGTTCGGGCTGGCCGGCGGGAACGTGCGCTCGATCCGGGTCGAGGCCCGCGGGCGGATCGCCGAGCACGACGTGCGCCTGCTCACCTCCGATGCGCTGATCAGCATCCTCTCGGCCAGCAGCGACGACCCGGTCAACCACGTCAACGCCGGCGCGATCGCCGAGTCCCGCGGGATCGTCGTGCACGAGGAGGCCGACCGCAACGCGGGCAGCTACCACGACCTCGTCACGGTCACCTGCAGCGGCGAGCGGGAGGTCCGCGTGTCGGGCACGACCATCGGGCAGCGCTACCGCCCCTGGCTCGTGAGCCTGCTCGGCTTCGACATCGACCTCGAGCTCGGCAGCGAGCTCGTCGTGCTCGAGTACGACGACGTGCCAGGCATGGTCGGCGCGATCGGATCGGCGTTCGGCGAGGCCGGGGTCAACATCGCCAAGCTCGCGGTCTCCCGCAGCGGCGACGATGCGCTGATGCTGCTCACGCTCGACGGGGACTGCCCGCCCGAGCTGCTCGGCGAGCTCGCAACGCGGGACGGGTTCCGGCGAACGGCGATGCTCCAGCTGCGCGACTGACACCCCCGGGTCGGCATGGCCGGAACCGTTTTCGGGATCGGCCCGATACGACGGTACACGGACGCCTCCGGACGAGGGACCATGACCGACGTAGCCGCAACAGCTCCTGCACCGCTGGAACGATCCCTGGCCCGCAGCGCCCTGCCCGGGATCGCGGCCGGCTCTGCCTGGGGGCTCTTCGTGGGCGTGCCCCGTGCCTACCTGCCGACCGAGATGCCCACCCACGCTGCCCGGCGCGCACCGCAGGTGCGGCAGGGGATCATCGAGGCCGCGACGATCGCTGCCGTGCTGACCGCCATCAACCACAGCAACCACAACGGGCTGCTCAACGACGGCCAGCCCAACACGCGCGGCCAGTCGGCCGCGCTCGCGATCGCCGGCACCGCACCGCTCTTTGCCTGGAACACCATCAGCTCGGGCAACCGCACGCTCGGCCGCTTCAGCGGGCGGATGGCCACCGGTGCTGCCATCGCCGGCGCCGCGGGCGTGGTGCTGCACGAGCTGAACCGGCCGCGCGGCTGATCGCGCCTGCCCCGGCAGCATCCTCGGGGGACCTGCGATAGGTTTCCGGGCATGGCAGACGTCACCATCCCCCTCGCACGACCGTGGATCACCGAGCGCGAGCACGAGCTCGTGCGGGAGGTGCTCGACTCGGGCATCCTCAGCCTCGGGCCGATGCTGCGACGCTTCGAGGAGGCCTTCGCCGAGTGGAACGGCACCCGCCACGCGGTGGCCTGCTCGAGCGGCACCACCGGGCTGCACCTGGCCTGCATCACCAGCGGCTTCGGGCCCGGTGACGAGGTGGTCACGAGCCCCTTCAGCTTCGTCGCGAGCGCCAACGCGATCCGCTACACGGGTGCGACCGTGGTGTTCGCGGACGTCGATCCCGACACCCTGAACCTGGATCCAGCGCGCGTGGAGGAGGCCGTCACCGAGCGCACGCGCGGCCTGCTGCCCGTGCACATCTTCGGCTATCCCGCCGACATGGATCCGCTGATGGACACCGCGCGCCGACACGAGCTCGCCGTGGTCGAGGATGCCTGCGAGGCGATCGGCGCCAGCTATCGGGGCCGGCGGATCGGGACCTTCGGCAACCCCGCCATGTACGGCTTCTACCCCAACAAGCAGATGGCCACCGGCGAGGGCGGGATCCTCGTCACCGACGACGACGACCTGGCCGCGCAGTGGCACAGCCTGCTCAACCAGGGCCGCAGCGACAGCGGCGAGTGGCTCGAGCACGCACGCCTGGGCTACAACTACCGGATGAGCGACGTGGCCGCCGCGATCGGCCTGGCCCAGCTCGAGCGGATCGACGAGATCCTCGAGCGCCGTGCCGCGGCAGCTGCGCGCTACGACCGGCTGCTCGCGGGCATCGACGGCATTCGCCTGCCCTACCGCGGCGAGCATGAGCGCTCCTGGTTCGTCTACTGGGTGCAGGTCGAGGACGGCATCGACCGCAACGCCGTGATGGCCGCGCTCGGCGAGCGGGGCATCCAGTCCAAGCCCTACCTGCCCAGCATCCACCTCCAGCCCGCCTACCGTGAGCTCGGATTCGGCGAGGGGATGTTCCCGAACGCCGAGCGGCTCTCACGCCAGTGCCTGGCGATCCCCTTCCATACGATGATCGAGGAAGCCGACCAGCAGCGCGTGGCCGAGTCGCTCGCCGAGGTGCTGGCAGCCGCTGCCGTCCCGGCAGGCTGATGGCCGGCCAGCCCCTGCTGGGTCCGGACCTGCTCGGGCTCGGGGTCGTCGACCTCGCCCGTGCCCTGCTCGGGGGCGTGCTGCACTGCCGCGGCGTGAGC
>SKUG01000214.1 GCA_007122215.1 Thermoleophilia bacterium
GCAGGGCCACGAGCAGCATCGGCAGCGACAGCACCAGGAGCAGCACCGTGGCCAGTGCCACGTCGACGCCGCGCTGGACGACGTCGTGCGCTCGCCGTGTGGGGATGGGCTCGGGGGTGGTCTCCACGCTCCCTATCCTACGGCAGCGCCTCCGCTGCTCCGCCCGCATCTGGCATCATGCCTGCATGTTCCTCGTCCGCTACGCATATGCCGAGCTCACCCGGCGCCGGGCCCGCACCGTGCTGGCAGTGCTCGCGCTGGCCGTGGGCGTAGCCGTCGTGGTCGGGGTGGGCAGCGCTGCCCGCGCCGTCGACGAGGCCCAGCGGGAGGTGCTCGACCCGCTGGGCACGCTCGGCACCGACCTGACGCTCACGCGCCCCGTGCAGGTCGGTGGCGGTGGCCTGCTCGACCTCGGGCCCGAGGAGCAGGCGCTGCTCGAGGCCGAGAACGGCACGGCCGCCTTCGAGTTCGACAACCTCGGTGATCCCGGCGAGCCGTTCGAGCGGGACGTCTTCCTGCCTGCCACCCAGCTCACCTTTCCCGAGGAGGAGGCAGCGCGGGCAGCGCAGATCGATGGCGTCGAGGCCGTGGCAGCCGGGCTGACGGTGGTGGTGCTGCACCAGGAGGGGCTCGTTCCAGCCCCGGAGGACCTGGCCGAGGCCCAGCGGCTGGGCCCTGCCGCGCTCAACCGGCTGGACTTCACCTTCGACACGTGGACCATGGCAGGGATCGACCCCGAGGGAGGCTCGCTGGCGCTGGCCGAGGCCGGGCAGGTCAGCAGCGGCCGGTTCCTCGAGGCCGGCGAGCGCGGCGCGGTGCTCGCCTCGGACGCATGGGCCGCCCGACGCGGCATCGAGGCCGGCGATGAGCTGCGGATCGCCGGGCGCGAGTACACCGTCGTGGGGACCGTGCGGGAGCGGCTCGGGGCCCAGGCCGCCGATGCCTACCTGCCACTGGCCGAGCTGCAGGAGCTTGCCGAGCGCGAGGGCAGGATCAACCTGCTGGCGGTACGGGCCGAGCGCAGCGAGCTCGTCGGGGACGTGGAGGAGGCCCTCGCCGGGCTCGTCGACGGCGCCCAGGTCGGGGCCTCCGCGGACGTTGCCGACCGCGTCAGCGGATCGCTCGTCGACGCTGCCGACCTCTCCGCTGGCCTCGCGCGCGTGGTGCTGATCGTCAGCCTGATCGCGGCCGCGGCGATCGCCGTGCTGGTCACCCTCGGCTCGGTCAGCCAGCGAACCCGTGAGATCGGCACCCTGCGCGCGATCGGCTGGTCGCCGCGGCGGGTCGTCGGCCAGGTGCTCGGGGAGTCGCTCGTGATCGGCACGCTCGGGGCGCTGGTCGGCAGCGCCCTGGGAGCGGGGGCCGTCTGGCTCGTGGCTCGCCGCGGGATCGAGCTCGAGGCGTCCGGGGCCAGCGCCCCGGCCATCGCCGGGCTGGAGTCCGTACCGGCGGCGTTCGGCATCGGGGAGCTCGCGACGGTCAACGAGACCATCAGCGTGGTGCCGCAGGCCACCCCCGAGCTGCTCCTGGCAGGCGGCCTGCTCGCGCTGGGAGCCGGGCTCGTTGCCGGCCTGGCCGGCGCCTGGCGAGCTGCACGGATCGAGCCGGCCGAGGCGCTGCGGAGGGTGGGATGAACACCGTCACCGGACACGTCACACCCCCGGCGCTGCAGCTGGGCGGCCTGCGGCGCGAGTTCTCGGACGGCTCGGAGACCGTGGTCGCCGTTGCCGAGGCCACCGCGACGATCGACGCCGGCACGGTCACCAGCATCATCGGCCCGAGCGGCTCGGGCAAGACCACCCTGCTGCAGCTGCTCGGGCTGCTCGACACGCCCACTGCCGGGAAGCTCGCGGTGCTCGGCCAGGAGGCCGCGCGCATGTCGGCAGCCGAGCGGACCCGGCTGCGACGGGACCGCATCGGCTTCGTGTTCCAGCACTTCAACCTCGTGCCGACGCTCACCGCGCGCGAGAACGTCGAGGCCGCGCTGGTGGGCACCGGCGCCAGCCGCCAGGAGCGGCGCGAGCGCAGCTCCATCATGCTGGATCGCGTGGGGCTTGCCGACCGTGCGGGGCACCTCCCGCAGCAGCTTTCGGGCGGTGAGCAGCAGCGCGTCGCGATCGCACGCGCGCTTGTCGGCAACCCCGCGATCATCCTCGCCGACGAGCCGACGGGGAACCTCGACGAGCAGACCGGCCAGGACGTCATCGAGCTGCTGCTGGGGCTCGTGCGCACCTCCGACACGGCCCTGGTGATGATCACCCACGATCCCGCCGTGGCACGCCGGGCAGACCACCACCTGCGGATGCAGGCCGGGCACCTCGAGGAGGTGCTCCCGGAGCCCGAGCCGCCGGCAGCGGCGCCCGTTCCCCAGCCGGCGCCGGGGCGGATGGCCCGGATCGTGCGACGGCTGCGGGGAGGGCGACGTGGCTGATCCCCTGGTGGCCAGCGAGGTGCCCCCGGCGCCGCCGCGGAAGCGGTCGCCGCTGGCCAAGGCCGTCGCCGGCATCCTCCTGCTGACCACCATCCTCGTCGCCTGGACCGTCGGCATCCGCCTGGGCATCACCACGCCCGACGAGCTGCTGGCAGCCGTGCGGGGCCCCTTCGAGGGGCTGGGCCCCTGGACGGGTCCCGCCGTCTACGCAGGGAGCGTGTTCGCGCTGGTCTGCCTGGCTCCCAGCCCCGTGGTCGCCGTCACTGCCGGCGCCATCCTCGGTCCGCTCGGTGGGCTCACCACCACGCTGGCGGCGATCGGTACCGCGGTGCTGGTCCAGCGCTGGATGGGACGTACGCTCGTGGGCGCACAGGTCCAGGCGCACATGCACCGGCGCTACCCGGGGCTGGACGCTCGCATGGCGCGTTCGGGACTGTTCGGGATCATCGGCCTGCGCCTGCTCGGAACGCCGCCCACGGCACTGGCTTATGCATCGTCGGCCACCGCACTGCCGCCTGCCCACCTGTCGGCCGGCTGCGTGGTCGGCACCGTCCCCCGGGGCTTTGCCTACGCCTCGATCGGCGCCAGTGGCGGGGCACTCTGGCCGCCGTCGGAGTGGAGCACCGAGGCAGCCCTGGCACTGCTCATCCTCGGGGTGGCATCGATCGTCGCGCTGGCCATTGCCTGGGTCGCCCGGGACCGGACTGCCGCCTGACGCGAAGGACCCGGCGACTGCCACCTGCTGCCGCACCGTGATCGGTGTTCCGGCAGGATCCCGCCATGAGCACCTCCCCGATCGCCCCTCCGGTCACGTTCGTCCATCCCGTCCCCGGCCCGACAGGCCCCGGCCTGCCCGTGGTGCCTGTGGCGCCTGCGCCGGTCGCCGTGCCGGCACCCGCAGCCGCGCCTGCAGGACTTCCACCGCTGATCGACTTCCCCGGGATCGTGGAGGGGGATCGCTTCGGGATCGCCCGCGGCTCCCGCGTGGGCGCCGTCCCCGTCCGCGGCACGGCCGCGATCGCACGGCTCGACGACGAGGGCGCGAACTTCGCGATCCGCGCCGGTGCGCTGGGCGTGCGGGTCGACGTCGAGGTCAACGTCGAGCGGATCGACGCCGACCGCGTGCTCATCAGCTCACGCGGGCGAGGGATCCCCGACTTCACCGGCATGGGCGAGGTCGTCGAGTCCCGCCCGAACTACGTCGAGTTCCGGTCCCTCGACCACGACCTGGCCAACACCATCATCCAGCACGATGGCGCCGGTCGCCTGCGCATCGACGGCGAGATCCCCGACTTCGGCAACCTCCAGCTGCTGCTCGACCGCCAGTAGCAGCCAGGGGCCCAGGATGTCCGCAGGCGGCGAGCACGCTGGCCGCATGGGCCCTGTCGTGGCCGCGTGGCGCGGCATCGGGTGCCAGCGGGCGATAGCCTTGTCCTGACGCCAGCAATCGCGGTTGGCCCCGAGCCAGCCCGAGCCGCAAGGAGACGACGATGGCAGTCAGGATCAGGGTCTACCCCCAGGGACACTTCGCAGGGCAGTACCATCCCCGTGACCACGTGGACTGGCGGCCCTGGGAGCCAGGCGTCCCCAACCACCGCGCGCTTCGCCGCCGACGCAGGGTGACCAACCGGCTGATCCGCCAGCACGCGCAGCAGGTCCAGCAGCAGCTGCTCATGAACCAGCAGGCGCTGGCCAACTGGTACGCGATGGCATGGCGGTTCCCGGTAGTGGGCTACCCCACCGTCCCGGCCTGGGGGGGCGTGCCCTACGGCATGCAGGGAGCGATGGTGGCACCCGGGATGATCGCCGCCGGCAACATCCACTTCGGCTGGTGAGCCGGACATGGGCGCCTACCAGCTGCTGCTGATCCTCCACGTGCTCAGCGCGCTCGCCCTGGCAGCATCGCTTGCCGGGTCGCTCGTGGTGCTCTCCGGTGCGCGCGGCTCGGCCGAGCCCGAACGCTGGCTGGCCCGGCAGGTCGGGCCGATCATCCGCCTGCATCGGATCGCAGGCGTGCTGGTGCTGGTCAGTGCCCTGGGCCTGATCCACGTTGCAGGCATCGACTGGGGTGCCCACTGGATCAGCGCCTCGTTCGCGGCGTGGTTTGCCTACATGGCCATCGCCGACGTGATGGCAAACGCCCCGGCCCGCCGTCGCCTGCGCAGCGAGCGCGGCCTCAGCCCCGCCGACCCGATGCGCGTCCTGCCCTACGGGATCGTGCAGGGCACCCTGCTGGTCGCCTTCACCTGGCTGATGATCGCCAAGCCTGGCGGCTGAGCAGCACGCGGCTCAGGGGAGCCGTGCGGCGACGCGACACGCGGTCATCGCAGCCGGCTCGGTACGCGCCACGATCGCTCCGGGCAAAGTCCGCCGCACGCCCTCGTCGAGCGTGACGACCAGCCCGCCGGCGGCCTCCAGCATCCTCGCTGCCGGATCCGCCGCTCCGTCGTCTCCCGCGCGCAGGATGATGGCTGCGTCGGGCAGCGTCCCGAGCAGCAGGTCCCGGTCGTGGCTGCTGGCATCGTCCCCGTCCGTGCCGGGGCGGGCCGTGCCCACGATGGCGCCACCGCCGGCGAGCACGTCGGACTCCAGCACCCCCTGGCGGGTGGAGGTGCCCGCAACGATCCCGTCCCTGACCACGCCGAGCACGGGCACGCCTGCGGCCAGGCAGGATCGCACGGCCAGGCTGCCGCCTGCAGTGGA
>SKUG01000159.1 GCA_007122215.1 Thermoleophilia bacterium
GTGAGCCCGGCGATGCCAACCTCATCGCGCGCATCGTGCGCGGCGAGGCCTGAGCCCGGGAGCGCTAGCGGCAGGCCTCGATGTGCGCCTCGGCGCGCCGCAGGTGCGCATCCCGGGTTGCAGCGTCGAAGCGGGCTGCGGTGCGGCATGGCATCGCCCAGCGCGCGTTGCCGGCGAGCTCGTCCGAGTGGCGGATGATGAACCGCCAGTACAGCGAGGTCCACAGCTCCTCCCACTCCCCGCGCGGAAAGCTGCCCATCCGCCGGATGTAGCTGGCGCCCGAGAAGTAGGGCTTGGTGGTCATCAGGCCACCGGCGGCGTCCTGGCTCATGCCGTACACGTTGGGGACCATCACCCAGTCGAGCGCGTCGGTGAAGCTCGCCATGAAGAAGCGGTACGCCTCGTCAGGGTGGGTCTCGGTGAGGAAGAGGTAGTTGCCGAGCACCATCAGCCGCTCGATGTGGTGGCACCAGCCCAGCTCGCGCACCCGCTGCATCACGTCGTCGACCGGTGCCAGGCCCGTCGTGCCGCCGGCCAGGCCTCGTGGGAGCGATCCGTGGTGCTGCCATGCGTTGCCGCTGCGCAGCCTACGTCCGTGCGCTGCGTAGGTGGCGCGCACGTACTCGCGCCAGCCGATCAGCTGCCGCACGAACCCCTCGACGCTCTGCAGGGGCGCATCATCGGCGCGGGCCATCACCGCGTCGAGCACCTGCCGGGGCGTGAGCAGGCCATGGTTGAGCATCGGGGTGATCGCGGCGTGGAAGAGCAGCGGCTGCCCGGCATGCATCGCATCCTCGTAGGGGCCAAATCGCTCGAGCCGCTCGGCCACGAACGCATCCAGCCAGCGGCGCGCGGCGACGTGCGTGGTCGGGAACGCCACCTGCCCGCTGCCGTCACCGTCGGGTGGAGCTGGCCACGGCCATGGTGGCAGCTCGCGCGCGAGCGCCCGCGGGAGCCTCTTGCGGTTGTCCTCGTCGAACGACCAGCGGCCACCCACCGGCTCGCCGTCCTCGCCGAGCAGGATGTCGTGGCGGATGCGCTGGCGCCGGTAGAAGCTCGCCATCCGTGGCCGGCCCGTCCCCAGGTCTGCGATGGCATCCTCACGGCTGAGCAGGAACCCCGGCGTGGGATGCGTCACGAGCCGGCAGCCACCCGCTGCGGCATGCCGGGCCAGGCGTTGCTCGCGCCAGTCATCGCAGGGGTCGAGCACGTGCAGCTCGCCGAGCCTGGCGACCACCTTCCCCAGCTGCTCCTCGGCGCGGGCCCCGGCAGCTGCCAGCTCGCTGCGGCAGGTGGCTGCATCCCCGACCCGGATGGCCGTGACGCTGCGCCCGGCCAGCTGGTCCCCGGCGAGCCACGCCTCGAGTGCGGCGCGGCGCCAGGCCAGCACGGGATCGCTCCAGCCCGGATCGAACGCCGGGTCGGCCACGAGCAGCGGATCCTCGAACGCCACCACCTCCGCAGCCGGCAGCGCAGCCAGCAGCGGATGCGGGTCCAGCAGCTGGGACGATGAGACGAGGATGGCCGCGCGGGACATGCCCGCACCGTAGCAGCACCTGCTGCGCGACCGGCGCCGGGCTGTCAGCGTGGGCGACGGCCGCATGGGCAGCGGCGCTCATGCCCGCGCCAGCTCAGGCCTGTGGGGCGAAGCCGTGTGGGGCGAGCCCCCGGGCGGAACCATCCACGATCTCAAGCCACTGGTCGGCGTCGACGATCCCGACGAGGTTGTCAACCAGTGCGGTGGCCGCGGTGGAGGCGATCGCGTTCCAGGGGTTGGGCTGGACCTCCTTCACGTCGCCGTGCAGGCCGCGGCTGATGCCGCCGACCAGGAACGATGCGCCATCGGCCGACTGCAGCACCGCCTGGGCACCATCACGTCCGGTGGCAGCGGCGGTCGCGGCTGCGCGCAGCGCATCCTCGCGGGAGCCGTCGACGACCATCCGGTTCAGCCAGGGCGAGCCGATGACCGCGGTCATGTCGTTGCCGGTGCCGTCATCGTAGGTGTAGTGGACCTCGGCCACGGGCATGCCCGGCCGGGTCACTCCGAACTGGGCTGCCTGGGTGGGGGAGAGCTGCATCTGGGGCTGCCGATCTGGTGGCGGAACGCGATCACCGTCGAGCGTAGGCGACGCGTCCTGCCCCGGTCGAGCAGCCGACTGGTGCACTGGCCGGGTTGCCGGGGCGGATCACCGGGCTGGGCCATGCCGGGTGCTTGCCAGCGCAGGCGCTGCCCAGGCCCCGGGGGTGGCCGCGTGCCTTGGATGATCCGGGCCCCTCAGTGCCGGTCGGTGGGGCAGCAGCCTCGGCGCCTAGCGGTCGTAGCGGCGGGTGGTCACCGAGCCGTCGTGGCGCAGCTCGGAGACCGCCACCACCGAGCCGTGGTCGCGGCGCATCGCCAGCGACAGGTAGCGATCGCTCGTGTCGAGGTTGTCCGAGACCTCGCTGCCATCCAGCGGGATCACCCAGTAGGCCCCGTCGCTGGCCTGCGCAACCGCCATCACCCGCGACCGGGGCGCATCGCCGCCCAGGCGCTCCTCGGCGGCGCGGATCGCCCCGATCCGGCTGCTGCCGACCTCCTCGGCGTGGGAGCCGTTGGCCCGGTACTGCATCACGTCGATGTTCGACACGCCGCCCATCTCGTGCATCACCCGCGCGGTGCGCGTGAGCAGCACCTGCTGGTCCATGTCCGACAGCGTCGCGTTGGTGGCCCTGGGGGAGTGCATCGTCAGGCCCGGGATCCGCAGGCGCTGGCCCGGCCTGATCAGGTTCGGGTTCGAGCCGATCGTGGCGCGGTTGGCGGCGTGCAGGTCCTGCCAGGAGATGTCCAGGCCCTCGCTGGCCTGGTAGTGGCGGGCGATGCTCGAGAGCGTCTGCCCGCGGGCGACCTCGTGGCGCAGCCCGTCGCGGCCGGGCGCAAGCTGCGGGTTGCGTGCGCGGGTCGCGGCGTCGAGGCGCTGCTCGGCTCCGGGGATGCGCAGCAGGTCGCCCGGGTGCAGGCCGTTGGCGAGCACGCCCGCGTTCGCATCGCGCAGCGTTGCCACGGTGACGGGGATGCCGAAGGCCGTGGAGTAGTCCCGTGCGATCGCAAACAGCGAGTCGCCGCGCTGGGTCTCGTGCCGCAGGCCTGCCGCGTGGACCTCCGCGCCGGCCGGGCGCTGGGGGATGCGGTCGAGCTCGAGCCGTCGTGCATGCTGGCGGCTGCGCGCGGAGTCGATGCCTGCCGGCTGTGCGGAAGTGGCCTGGATCATGGTCGTGTCGTCCCGTCTGCCAGGGCACCTGCGCAGCTGCCAGTGGCAGGTCCCGTCGCGCATGGTGCCGTCTGTCCCGTGACTGCGTATCGCCTGCTGCCATGCCATGCGTTGCAGCCCGGCATGGCATTCGAGCAGGAAGGGTTCGGCGCGGGGGTTTGGGCAGGGAACAGGCTGGATACCTTGCGGAGGTCGCAACGACCCACCGGAGCCTCCTCGTGACCTTCACCACTGCCACTGCCCGTGCGTCCCAGCCAGCCAGCCTGGCGGCTGCCAGTCGACCAGCGGGTCGCGAAGCCAGACGCCCCGGCAGCCTCCTGGCCCTGCTGGCCGCAGCGCTGCTCTGCCTGCCGGCAGCTGCAGCTGCTCAGCCGGGGTTCACGGATCCGGAGGTGGTCGCCACCTCGGATCGCTACGACGAGGGCAGCCTGCGCACATCGATCGATGCTTCCGGCGGGATGCACCTCGCATGGCTCGAGGAGTCCCCGCTCGACCCCGATGATCCACCGTTTCCCCCGCGATTCCTCGCCCACTACCGACAGGTCAGCCCCAACGGGATTCCGGGGCAGACCATCCAGTTCGGCACCCCGGAGGTCGAGAGTCAGTGGCAGCTCGACATGGCTGCCTCGGCCGACGGCACCGTCCACCTGCTCTGGGCCGAGTCCTTCGAGGGTGGCAACCGCTCCCGCATCGTCTACCAGCGGATCAGTGCCGCAGGTGTGGCGGCCGACCCTGTGGTCATCTCCCCGGTTGATCCCTACTTTGCCGACACCCCCACCGTCGTGGTCGGCCCGGACGGCACCGCGCACCTCGGATTCCTGACCTATCCCACTGACGCATTCGCCGTCTCCACCGTCCATGTGGTCCGCGTCTCGCCCGAGGGCGTCGTCGGCGAGGTGGCCTCGGGCAGCGAGGGCGATACCTTCGTCGGTGAGGGGCCAAGCATCTCCGGCCGGGCCGACGGTGCCACGGTCCTGGCCTGGCAGAACGAGGACCGAGACACGCCGGGCAACAACCGAATCGGCTACTCGATCGTGCTGCCCGACGGCACCCGCGACCCCCTGCGGGAGGGCACCTGGGGCAGCGCAGAGTCCTCCGATCCCCAGGTCCATGTCGACGCCGACGGATCGCTCCACTTCGCCTGGGCCGAGGCCTCGGACATCCGCCGCGTGCGCTACTCGCGGATCGTTCCCGAGGCCGACCTGGGCGACGACCTCATCGTCGGCCCCCACATCCTCGACCTTGGCTATGGGGGCGGAAGCCCGGCAAACAACGTGACGATGGTCCCGGCCGGGGGCAGCGCCGTGCACGTCTTCTTCTCCCGCTTCGACGAGGACGTCGACCACACCCGCCTGTCCCGGGTACGCGTCGACGCCGAGCTGGAGGCAGGCAATGCCCAGTGGAGCGCCATCCAGCACGTCTCCGGCACCGGTGCCGAGCCGATGACACAGTTCAACGTGCACCACATCCGGGTTGCCGGCGACGGCGCAGGCACCGCGCACGTGGCCTGGACGCAGGGCGGCGGCTCCCGCACCCTCCAGCGTGCCATCGTCGCAGCCGACGGCTCACTTGGTGGCCCATTCGAGGTCGCCGCGGTCAGCACGTCCGGCACCGACTACCGATCCGCGCTTGCCGCGCGGGACGGGATTGGCGGCGGCATCGCCTGGTTCGATGGGTCCGAGGAGGGCAACGACCTGCTCGCGGCGCGCACGCTGGCCGCGCCAGTCAACCGCACTGCTCCGGTGCTGGCCGGGAGCGTGGAGGTTGGCAGTGAGGTGGGCTGTGAGCCGGGTATCTGGTTTGCGGCGCCGACTGCTGGCTTCAGCTTTGCGTGGCTGGTGGGTGGCGATCTCGTGGATGGTGCCGAGGCTGCGAGCTACA
>SKUG01000044.1 GCA_007122215.1 Thermoleophilia bacterium
CCCGCACGCCCGCAGGGACCAGTGCCAGCACCCGCTGGCCGATGTCGGTGCGATCGATCCCGGGCGCAGCCTCGGCTCCGCCGGCAGCCAGCGCAAGGCCCGTGCCGCCGGCAGCGGTGGCTGCCAGCCCCGCCGCACGCGCGCCGGTCAGGCTGCGCAGCGAGGACGTTATGCCCGTCAGGAAACCCATTTCCCCCCCTGGGAAAGCCCCTCTTCCCGGGTATCGGGTTTCGCGGCGGCTGCGTTTCAGCCGCGGACGCTGACGCGTTTTTCCGCCACCTGGTGGCGGAAAAACGCAATGGTGGGAGTGGTCTTGACGGCAGCTAGCGGCGGGCGGGGAAGAGGATGACCTCGCGGATCGAGGATGCGCCGGTGGCGAGCATGGCGAGGCGATCGATGCCGATGCCGAGGCCCCCGCAGGGTGGCATGCCGTACTCGAGCGCCCGCAGGTAGTCCTCGTCCAGCTGCTCGGTCAGCTCGTCCCCGGCCTCGGCCAGCTGGCGCTGCTGCAGGAAGCGCTGGCGCTGCTCGTCCGGGTCGTTGATCTCGCTGAAGGCGTTTGCGAGCTCCATGCCTGCGGCAAACGCCTCGAAGCGCTCGACGATCCGCCCGTCGCTGCCGGGAGCGGCCTTGGCAAAGGGCGAGAGCTCCACCGGGTAGTCGTGGATGAACACGGGGTCGACGAGCTTCGGCTCGACGAAGCGGTCGAGCAGGTGGTCGATCCGCTGCGCACGCCACGGATGGTCGTCGGGATCGCTGCCCTGGTCACGCAGCCAGCTGGCCAGCTCGTCATCGCCGAGCTCGAAGGCGTCGATGCCGGCATGCTCGATGATCGCCTCGCGGAGGGTCATGCGGCGCCACGGTGGGGTGAAGTCGATGGTGGCCCCGTCGCGCTCGACCTGCGCGGTGCCGACGGCGGCGACCACGGCCGCGTGCACGAGCTGCTCGGTGAGCTCCATCACCTGGCGGTAGCCCATCCCGGCGGCGTAGGCCTCGAGCGAGCTGAACTCCGGGTTGTGCTTGTAGGAGATGCCCTCGTTGCGGAAGTTGCGGCCGATCTCGTAGACGCGATCGAGGCCCCCGACGACCAGGCGCTTGAGGTAGAGCTCGGGGGCGATGCGCAGGTAGAGGTCGGCATCGAGCTCGTTGTGGTGGGTGACGAAGGGTCGGGCAGCAGCGCCTCCGTAGAGCGGCTGCAGCATCGGCGTCTCGACCTCGACGAAGTCCTGCTCCTCGAGGACGCGGCGGATCCCGGACACGAGCCGGCTGCGGGCCAGGAACCGCTCGCGGGTCTCCTCGTTGACGGCCAGGTCGAGGTAGCGCCGGCGCAGGCGGGTCTCGACGTCGGTGAGCCCGTGGAACTTCTCGGGCAGCGGCCGGATGGCCTTGCCCAGCAGCTCCCACCCCTGCGCGCGCAGGGAGAGCTCGCCGCGGCGGCTGCAGATGGCAACGCCCTCCACCCCGATCCAGTCACCGAGGTCGAGGTCGCGGAAGCGCCCGTAGGAGTCCTCGCCCAGCCCGTCGAGGGTCACCATCAGCTGCAGCTGGCCCGTGTGGTCGACCAGGTCGCAGAACATCGCCTTGCCGTGCCCGCGGCGGCCCATCAGCCGGCCCATCAGCCGGTAGTGGCTGTCGGTCTCGGCACCGGGCTCGAGCGAGGCGTGCGCCTCGGCGACCGCGGCGACCGTCGCGCTGCGCTCGTAGCGGGCCGGGAAGGGATCGATGCCGTCGGCGCGCAGGGCGTCGAGCTTCGCCCGGCGATCGGCCATGATCCGGGCCTCGGCAGCGCCGGCATCGACGTGGTCGTCGGCCGCTGGGGGATCGTCGCTGCGCACGGGAGTCTCGGGCTCGGTCATGGCTCCGGATCATACCGGCGCCGTGGCAGGGGCCTCCCGGGGGCCGGGGGTCAGCCCTCGGTGGCCTGCCATGCCGCACCGTCGTGGTGCATGCTCACGGCACGCCCGGCGGTGTCGAATCCCAGCACGAAGGCGACCTGGTTGGCGGCTGCCATGCCGGGAACGCCCGCGCCGACGACGCTGGCAGCGTAGGCGTGCCACATGCCATCGGGGCCCTGGGTGACCACGAACCGTGCCCAGCGGTTGGCCGGGCCGGAGTCCCGGGCCGTGCGGGCCGCGGCGACGGCCTCGTCCGCGGTGGCCACGCCCGTCCCGGTGAGCACGGCGGTGAGCTGGACGTGCCCGCCATCGATGCCGCCGGTGGGGGTCGTGATGACCGGCAGGATGGTGCCGCGGGTCACGTCGGAAGCTGGCGTGAATGCAGGTGCCTGGCCCGGGGTTGTGGGCCCTGCGCCGTCGATGGTGCCCCCGGGCGTGGTGCCCGGCGTGCCCTCGGTGACGGCCGCGCCCAGCGGCACGACCTGCAGCGTGGCCCCGGAGACGCCGGGCCCGGTGTGGACGGTGAAGTGGTTGCCGCCGGTGCGAGTCCACTGGTTGGTGACCCAGGCCATGGAGTCCTGTGCCTCGACCAGCGAGATGGATGCATAGCCTGCGAGGGTGCCGTTGGCTGCCGGCATCACCTGGGGGGCCTGGTCGGCTGCGACCGATGCCTGGTAGGCGTAGAAGCGCCCGTCCTGCTCGATCACTGCCCAGCGCAGGTCGCGCGATCCGGGCGTGTCGGAGCTCATGGTGGCCAGGGCTGCCTGCATGGCCTGTGCGTAGTCTGCGTAGCCCTCGGACAGCCCGATCACGGACTCCAGGCGCATGAAGCCGCCACCGGCGACCTGCAGGCCTGACTCGGGGTCGACGGCAGCGTCGACGGCAACTCCCTGGCCGATGATCGACTGTGCCGTCCAGCTGCCCGCCGGGACCTCCGGGGCCACGCCACCGGATGGCGGCAGGCCCGTCAGGGACCCCGAGTCGCCGCTGGTGTCATCGGCGCCGTCGCTGCCTCCGGGGACCTGGCCGGCACGCGCCTGCTCGACCTCCATCGCCAGCTGGGTGATCAGGCCCTGGACCTCGGGCATCCACTCCTGCTGGAACTCCTGCTGGCCGAGCCGCATGCCCTCCTCGACGCCGCGCTGGCGGTTGTGTGCAGCGATGCCGGTGCCGGCAGTGCCGAGGCCAAGGGTGGCGAGGGTTCCCATCCCGATCTTCGCCAGCGGCCCCGCGGCCTTGCCGCGCGTCACGAGCATGGCGAGGCCGGTAAGAGCGGTCGCGATGCCGCCGCCGATGGCCCATCGCGACCAGGACGGTGACGACGGCTCGATCAGCTCCTCTGCCAGGAACGACTCGCCGGTGGCGGCGTCGCCCTGTGGCTGGGCTGGCTGGCCGTCCGGCAGCGGCCCGAGGCCGCCGTCGTCGGCTGCCGGACCTGTTGGCTGCGTACCTGCGGTGGCGTCCGGAATGGACGCGTTCGTAACCGGAATCGCGGTCATGGAAAAGAACCCCCCGTTGCTTCCCCTCACTCGAGGTATCGGGATTCCGGGGCATCCTGTTTCAGCAGGCCGTCGGGCGCGGGACGACCCCCGCGGCGGCAGCGGTCCCTACTTGCGGCCGAGGACGCTGGTGACGCGGTAGCGCAGCACGCCCGACGGCACCTCGATCTCGCACTCGTCACCCTTCTTCAGGCCCATGAGCGCAGAGCCGATCGGGGACTCGTGGGAGATCTTCATCTCGACCAGGTCGACCTCGGTCGGGCCGACGACGGTGTAGGTGAGCAGCTCGTCACGGTCGAGGTCGCGCACACGCACCGCGGACCCGATCCCCACGACCTTGCTCGAGACCCGCTCGATGACCTTGGCGGTGCGCAGGCGCTCCTCGAGCTCGAGGATCCGCGCCTCGAGCCGGGCCTGCTCGTTCTTGGCGTCGTCGTACTCGGCGTTCTCGGAGATGTCACCGAAGTCGCGGGCGTTCCTGATGCGCTCGGCGACCTCGCGCCGGCGGACGGTCGTCAGGTGCTCGAGCTCCTCGGCGAGCTTCTGGTACCCATCCTTGGTGACAAGCGTCTCGCGAGCCATCTTCCGCCCCCAGTCCGTGGCCCAGCGCGGATCGGTGCCTGGCGCACCTGTCTCGGCTCCTAGCCGGCCACTGCGCTGCGCACTATACGACACCTTGAGGCTACAGGCGCCGATACCCGCGCCACAGCGCGGATTGGCGCTCGACCCCGGGGGCCGGCTGGAGCAGTGCACCCAGCGCGCGCTGCGGTTGCGGCTGCACCGTCGGCGGTCGCGTGCGCGCTACAGTGGGCACGTGCGCGACCACCCCCCAGAGCAGCAGCTGCCCGCAGCGACCGTCGTGAGCGGCGCGAACCCGCTGGCCGAGCCCTTCGACGTCGGCGGGGTCGAGATACCGGTGCGGGTGGCGCTTGCGCCGATGGCCGGCGTGAGCGTGCAGGCCTTCCGTCGCCAGGGACGCCGCTTCGGCGCGGGGCTCGTGTGCACGGAGATGGTGAGCTCGGCAGGCCTGCACCACGGCAACGACCGCACCAAGGACTACATGCGGATCGCGCCGGACGAGGGCCCGGTGGCGCTGCAGGTCTTCGGCTCGGACCCGGCCTACATGGCCGAGGCGGCGAGGCTCGTGCAGTCGGCCGGTGCCGACATCATCGACATCAACATGGGCTGCCCGGTGCGCAAGGTCACCAAGACCCTCGCCGGGTGTGCGCTGATGGGCGACCACGACCACGCGGTCGCGGTCGCGCGGGCCGTGGTCGAGGCCAGCGACTGCCCGGTGACCGTCAAGATCCGCCGCGGCGTCCGCAACGGCTCGCTCGACTGCCTGGAGCTCGGGCCGCGCCTGGCCGAGGAGGCGGGCGTGGCCGGGCTGACGCTGCACCCGCGCAGCGCGCAGCAGATGTATACCGGCCGCGCCGACCACGAGCTGACCCGCCAGCTGGTGGAGCTCGTGGAGGTGCCGGTGTGGGCCTCGGGCGACATCACCAGCCACGCCGAGGCCGTCGCGGTGCTCGAGCAGACAGGCGCCGCCGGCGTGATGGTCGCCCGCGCCGCGCAGGGGGATCCATGGCTGCTGCGCGAGCTCGTGCAGCCGGATGCGCCCCGCCCCTCGAACGACGAGCGGATCGCAGAGCTCGTGCGTTTCATGCGCGAGGCGATCCACGAGATGGGCGA
>SKUG01000256.1 GCA_007122215.1 Thermoleophilia bacterium
CACTGCCACGCCTGGGCAGCAGCAGCCATCCTCACCCAGGAGCCGCCCAACGGGGTGACCCGACGCGGCGTGACCTTCACCCAGGACGACCTCAAGGGGCTGGTGACCGCGCTCTACTACAAGCCGGTCGTGCGCTGGATCAACGGGCGCCGCGCCTACCCGGAGGGCCACCGCTTCTACACCGCCGAGGCCTACGAGGACATCCATCCGGCGTGGCTGGACTACATCGTGCGGCTCTACATCGGCTACTACCGCTACCCGTTCATCATGGACATCGACCGCGGACCGGAGGTCTGGAACTTCCCGGCCTACTCCTACGAGCGCACGCTGACCCGGAACGATGACGGCACCGCTGCGGTGACGCTGCGGGTGCGCTTCGCATCGGCCCGGCTGAACTCGCGGGGCACGTTCTTCTTCGAGCGCACGTACACCTACACGCTGCGCCCGGGGACCCTGGGTGAGTACACCGGCGCGAGCCGCACCAACCACCCGGACTTCGCATGGCTGCCGGGCGGGCGCGAGCGCGATGCCACCGTGAACCCGCACGTGACCCCCGAGCTCGTCGAGGAGATCATCGGCAATGGATACGAGGCCTGACGTAGCGGCGAGGCGGCGCGGACGCAGGTGGGTCCTGCTGCTCTGCGCGGCGGGCGTTGCCCTCGCCGGCTGCGGCGGCGCGGACGCGGACGCGGACCGTGCCGACCCCGGCAACGGCCCGGCGCAGGACCCGCCAGCCGCCGAGCCTGCCGAGGCCCCCGACAACGGGATCTTCCGTCTCGGCCACACCTGGCAGCTGACCTTCAGCGAGGACGACACCTCGGTCGCAGCCGATGGCTCGGTGGAGACTGCCGTTCGCGCCGTCCGCTTCGAGGTCGTGGAGGCACCGAAGGACCCTGACGGGCCGTGGCTGGTGCGGATGACCGAGGCCGTCCCGACCCCACCGTTCGAGGAGGGGTTCATGCTCAGCTACGTGCTGCAGGAGGCCGCTGACCGCCGGGAGATGGTCCTGACCGGGGTGGGACCGGTGGGACGGGACCTGATCGAGCCCGAGAACGCCGAGGTCATCCTCGGGCAGGGGTTCCCGCTGCCCGAGCGCTTCGATGCGCCGCCAACGTCGAGCCAGCCGGGGTAGCCCGCACGCCGCGGCACCGCACCTCCCTGTACGGATGCCGCACGTCGTCGTACGCTGGAGGCACCGTGTGGCCAGGGGATGGGCCACGGCGCGCAGCCATGGTGCGGCAGCGCGGACGTCACGGATGTGGGGGGACATGATGTTGGAAACCACGCGGGCACTACGGCTGATGCCGCTGCTCATCGCCTCGATCGTTGCGCTTGCGATGCTCATGCACCCGCATGCGGCCGCGGCGTCCACGACCACCGAGTCTGCACGCGCCGCGAAGATCCCGTGGTCGGGCCACTGGTGGCCGACCCTCAACCGCCAGGGATCGGTCAACCTCTACGACCGGGGGGGCCCGCTCGAGAAGTACGACCGCTTCGTCCAGGCACGGTCGGGCACCGCCAGCCAGGCGCGACAGTGGGAGCTGCGCAACCGCTACACCGAGAACCCGTCTGCGACCTGGTGGGGACACTGCCACGCCTGGGCCGCGGCATCGATCATGCTGCCCGAGCCCCCGAACGGGGTCACGCGCCGCGGCGTCAGCTTCACCCAGGACGACCTGAAGGGCCTCGTCACGGCGATGTACCACTCGCCGGTCATCCGCTGGATCAACGGCAGCCGTGCCTACCCGGAGGGCCACCAGCACTACAGCGCCGCCGCATGGGCCGACATGCACCCGGCGTGGCTGGACTACGTGACCCGCCTCTACATCGGCTACTACCGCCACCCGGTGATCTATGACATCGATCGCGGACCGGAGGTCTGGAACTTCCCGGCCTACGCCTACACCCGCAGCGCCACGCGGCGCTCCGACGGGTCCCTGGCCGTGACGCTGCGCGTGCGCTTTGCCAGCGCGACGCTCAACACCCGCGGCACCCGCTTCTTCGAGCGGACCTACACCTACGTCCTGCGATCCGGGACGCTGGGGCAGTACACGGGCGCGAGCCGCACCAACCATCCGGACTTCTCCTGGATCCCGGGCGGACGGCAGGCAACCGGGGTGAACCCGCACCTCAGCGCTGCGGTCATCAACGAGATCATCGGCGGCGGGTACCGCGTCTAGGCCCGCCCGCCGCACCCCCTTGCCACGGGAGGAGGCCCGATGTACCGTGGAGGGGTGTCGGAGTGCCGCGCCAGGGACGGGGGCGGCATCCCGGGGGGACCACGATCATCGAGCCATCGCGCATGGGGGCGCGTGGCCCGACGCATGGGGGCATGTCATGCAGGTTCAGGGACGAACCACGCTCGCTGGCAGCATCGTTGCGATGCTGCTCGTACTCGCAACCGCGCTGCTGCTGGCACCTGCGCCAGCCCAGGCCCAGACCATCAGGGAGTCCGGCCGCGTCGCTGAGCTGCCCTGGTCGGGCTACTGGTGGCCCACCTATACCGGCCACACCAACCTCTTCGACCCGGGCCGTCCGCTGGAGAAGTACGACCGCTACATCGAGGCCACGACGGGCACCCGGGGCGGCTCGCAGGAGTGGGAGCGGCGCAACCGCTCCACCAACAACCCGGCTGCATCGTGGTGGGGCCACTGCCACGCCTGGGCCGCAGCCTCGATCTGGCTGCCCGAGCCGCCCGCAGGTGTCACCCGCAACGGCATCAGCTTCACCCAGGACGACCTGGAGGGCCTGATCACGGCGCTCTACTACCAGCCGGTGGTGCGCTGGATCAACGGGCGCCGCGCCTACTCCCAGAACGATCCCCGCTACAGCGCGGCGGCCTACGAGGACATGTTCCCGGCGTGGCTGGACTACGTGACCCGCCTGTACATCGGCTACTACCGCTACCCGGTGATCTTCGACATCGATCGCGGACCGGAGGTCTGGAACTTCCCGGCCTACGCCTACGAGCGCACCCTGGTGCAGAACGCGAACGGCACCCAGTCGGTGACCCTGCGGATCCGCTTTGCCAGCGCGACGCTCAACACCCGGGGCACCCGCTTCTTCGAGCGGACCTACACCTACACGCTGCGACCAGGCACCCTGGGGCAGTACACCGGCGCGAGCCGCACCAACCACCCGGACTTCTCCTGGATCCCGGGCGGTCGCCGGCAGTCGCCGTCGGTCAACCCGCACATCGATCCGGATGTCGTCAACGAGATCATCGGCGGCGGGTACCGCGTCTAGGAGCCGGCGCTGCCCGGGCCGGAGGGCCGCGGGAGCAGCCATGTGGCGATGCGGTAGCCTTGACCCATGGCTGAACGACCTGACCGAAACCTCGCACTCGAACTCGCCCGCGTCACCGAGGCCGCGGCCCTGTCGGCCGCCCGCCTGGTCGGCCGCGGTGACAAGAACGCCGCCGACCGGGCAGCGGTCGATGCGATGCGACACATGCTCGACACCATCGAGATGGACGGCACCGTGATCATCGGCGAGGGCGAGAAGGACGATGCGCCCATGCTCCACAACGGGGAGCGCATCGGCACCGGCACCCCGCCGGTGGTCGACATCGCGGTCGACCCCCTGGAGGGAACGACGCTCACCGCACACGGCCAGCCCAACGCGCTGGCGGTGATCGCGCTCGCCGAGCAGGGCACGATGTTCGATCCCGGCCCGGCGATGTACATGGAGAAGCTCGCCACCGACCAGGAGGCAGCACACGCCATCGACATCGAGCGCCCGCTCGAGGACAACCTGCGCGACGTCGCACAGGCCAAGGGCAAGCGGGTGGGGGAGCTCACCGTGGTGATCCTCGACCGCCCGCGCCACGCGGAGGCGATGCGCACCATCCGCGAGGCCGGCGCACGCATCCGCCTGATCAGCGACGGCGACGTGGCCGGCGCGATCGCCGCAGCTCGCCCCGAGAGCCCGATCGACCTGCTGTACGGCATCGGCGGGACCCCGGAGGGGGTGCTGGCCGCGGCAGCCATCCGCTGCCTCGGGGGGCAGATCTGCGGACGCCTGTGGGCCCGCGACGATGCCGAGCTCGCCGCGATCCGCGAGTTCGGCCACGACCCCGAGGGCGTACTCACCCGGACCGACCTCGTGCGCGGCAGCGACGTCTTCTTCGCCGCCACCGGCGTCACCGACGGGGACTTCCTGCAGGGCGTGCGCTACCACCGCGGCGGCGCCACCACCGAGTCGATGGTGATGCGCTCGCGCTCGGGCACGGTCCGGATCATCCAGTCCCGGCACAACCGGGAGAAGCTCGCGCAGTACACCGGGGAGCGCTACTTCGCGAGCATGGCCGCACCCACCCCGCTCAGCTAGCCCAGGCAGGACCTAGGCGCCGCGGCTGCGCCAGCGCCGGGCGCGGTCGAGCAGTGCCGACACCGTGGACTCGGAGACCGTGCGCGCACCGATGCGTGGCCCGTGTGCGTCGTCGCCGTGGTCGTCGCTGCCGGCAGTCTGGACCAGTCCGTGCTGCTCGGCAAAGCCAGCCCACGCCTCGAGGGCATCGCTGTCGTGGTGGGGGTGGTCGACCTCCACCCCATCCAGCCCCCCGCGGACGGCATCGAGGGCGATGGGCAGCATCTCGGCCGTTGCCCGCCAGCGGGAGGGGTGCGCGAGCACGGCAGCGCCCCCGGCAGCATGGATCGCATCGATGCCCTGCTGCAGCCGGTAGGGGGCCGGCCAGACGTGACCTGCACCACCGACGCCCAGCCAGCGGCTCCCGAAGGCCTCCTCGATGTCTGCCACGAGCCCGTGGCGCAGCATCACGCGTGCGACGTGGGGCCGGCCCACCGGAGCTCCGGCAGCGACCTCGAGCACCTCGTCGAGCAGGTCGAGCCCCGTGTGCGCCTGCAGCTGCTCACAGATGGACCGAGCCCGCCGCAGGCGCTCGCCCCGGTGCCACTGCTCCAGCTCGAGCAGCCCCGGGTGCCGGCGATCCACCCCGTAGCCGAGGAGGTGGATCGTGCCATGCTCGGGGGCCCGGCAGGAGAGCTCGATGCC
>SKUG01000097.1 GCA_007122215.1 Thermoleophilia bacterium
CGCACCCGCGGGTCGAGGATGCCGTAGGCGATGTCCACCAGCAGGTTGAGGACGATGATGATCACCGCCACGACGATGGTCGTGCCGAGGATCATCGGATAGTCGCGGTCGGTGACCGAGGTCACGAAGGCCGAGCCGAGCCCGGGAACGCCGAAGACCTCCTCCACGATGAACGAGCCCGTGACCACGAACCCGACCAGCGGTGCGGCGTTGGTGAGCACGGGCACGAGCGACGAGCGCAGCACGTGGCGGATGATCGTCACGCGCTCGGGCAGGCCCTTGGCGCGTGCTGCGAGCACGAACTCCTCCGAGAGCGTCTCGAGCATGCTCGCGCGCACCAGGCGCGTGAAGTAGGGCAGCAGCGAGAGCGCGAGCACGACCACCGGGCCGATCCAGTAGCGGGGCCCATCCCAGCCGTAGATCGGGGTCAGCTCCCAGCGGAAGCTCACGAAGTAGACCCAGAAGGTCGCCACGACGAAGCTCGGGACCGCGAAGAGCAGCATGGTCACCACGAGGATGGCGTGGTCGCGGCGCTGCCGGGCACGCAGCGCCGATGCCACGCCGAGCAGCAGGCCGAGCGAGGCGGCCACGACGATGGCGCTCGCGCCCAGCCCGGCGGAGACCGGCAGGCGGGTGGCGATGATGTCGGCAACGTCGCGGTCGGGGCGGCTGAAGCTCGGGCCGAGGTCACCCCGGGCGGCGCTGCCGACGTAGCGGACGTACTGCTCGTACCATGGGGCGTCGAGCCCGTGCTGGCGCTCGAGGCGCTCCTGGAGCTGGGGGCTGACCTTGGGCCCGCCGAAGGGGCTGCCTGGCAGGGGCTTGATCAGCGCGAACGTGAGCAGGATCGTCAGCAGCAGCACGGGTACCGACCACAGCACCCGACGGATGATGAATCCCGCCAGCCCCACGCGCTGCCGCTATCCCTTGTCGATGATGCGGACCTGCGTGAGGTCGACCCCGCCGAGGGGCGTGATGGCCATGCCCTCGACCCAGTCCTGGACCATGGTGTAGCTGGTCTCGCTGTAGAGCGGCACCAGCGGGAACGCACCGTCTGGTCCGGTCAGCAAGGCCTCGGCCTCCTTGGACTTCTGGAAGCGCGCGGCGGCGTCCTGGGTATCGACGATCTCCTGCACGACCTCGTCGAAGCGGTCGTCGCAGAACTGTGCCGCGTTGAACGGGTTCTCGCAGGTCAGCGGATCGTAGAACGCGTGGGCGTCGCCGTAGTCGCCGAGCCAGCCGAGGTAGACCATGTCGATGCGGTCCTCGAGCGGCGGGTCGATCAGGTCGTAGAGGGCGTTGAAGTCGGCCAGTGGCGTGAGCCGCACCTCGATGCCGATGCTGCCGAGGTCGTCCTGGATGGCCTGCGCCACCAGCTGCGCGGTATCCGATCCCTCCGGGGAGAAGTAGAGGCTCAGCCGCAGGTTGTCCGGTGCGCCTGCCTCCTCGAGCAGCTGCTCGGCGCGGCCGGTGTCGGGATCGATGTCGGCCTGGATGAAGCCCTGGGCTCCCTGCTCGATGACCTGGAAGCCGGGCACCCCGGGCGGTGCCACGGTGACCACGGGCTCCTCGCCCTGGCCGGTGATGCGGTCCACGATCCGGGTGCGGTCGATGGCGATCGCGATCGCACGTCGCACGTTCGGGTCGCGCAGCCGCGGGCTGCGGGTGTTGAGGTAGAGGTACTGCGCACCGAGCGATGGGAAGGCCATGTAGCGGGTGTCGGTCTTGGCCTCGTCGATGTCCTCCCCGCCGGGGAAGGCCTTGGGGAAGCCTGCATCGAGCTCCTCGTTGAGGAACTGGCGGTAGGCCGCGGACTGGTTGGTCACGATCTCCATGGTGACCTCCTCGAGCGACACCTCGCCGGCGTCCCACCACTCGTCGTTGCGGGCCAGGGAGATGCGCTGGGCATCGGCAGCGACCAGCGTGAACGGGCCGCTGGTGACGATGTTGTCGACGTCGGTCCACTCGTCCCCGTGCTGGTCGACGGCTGCACTGTAGACCGGTGCTGCGATGGTGGTGCCCATCAGCTGGTCGAACCATGGCAGGGGCCGCACGAGCCGGAACTCGACGGTGCGCTCGTCGGTGGCCGAGACGCCCACGGCGTCGCGGACGCGGTCACAGTTGCGCTCGCAGTCGTTGTAGTCGGCGGCGCCCTCGATGTCATGGAGCAGGTAGGCCAGGCCCGCGCCGGTGTTCGGGTCGAGCGCACGGAGGATGCCGTCGACGACGTCCTGTGCGGTCAGTGCCTCGCCGTTGCTCCAGGCAAGGTCCTCGCGGAGCCGGTAGGTGACGACGGTGCCGTCGTCGCTGGCCTCGCCGAGCGCCTCGGCGAGGTCGGGAACGACCTCGAGGTCGTCGCCCACCACGCGGGTGAGGCTCGAGAAGAGCTGTGCGGCGACCGCGGAATCATCGGCGTCGGCGATGCGGTGCGGATCCAGCGTGGTCGGCTCGGCCCGCAGCGCGACCCGCAATCGCTGCTCGGGGGTGTCGACCCCGCCGACCGGCGTGGTGTCGGTGGCTCCACAGCCCGCTGCCAGGATGGCCCCCAGGACGATCATCACAAGGACGCTGGAGATGAGCCGTGATCGCTGTCGCATCGATACCTCGGGGTCGTGTGCCCGGTTGGGGGCGCCTGCACATCGGTTGCCGATGCAGGCGCTGCCCTCGCTGGACTGGTTCGGTACAGGGGCCTCGTATCCTGTCGGGACGCAGGGCAAACACGCGTCCAGCGCGGTGGCAGCGGGGTCGCGCGCACGTGCGGACGCAGGATCGGGCCCCGCGGCGCGATCGGCCATCACTGGCAGTCGGACGGGCCGGGAGCCGTGTGAGGCAGCGGTGTCAGGCGCAGCAGCGCTTGTACTTCTTCCCGCTGCCACAGGGGCAGGGATCGTTGCGGCCGACGGTGCTGGCCGGGGTCACGGGCACGAGCTCGGGGCCGTCGTCGTCGACGAGCACCGAGTGGAAGCGCCAGGCGCCCTCGTGGCGGGCGAACCAGCTGCGCTCGTGGTGCTCGACGACAGTGCCCTCCTGGCGGTAGCGCGCGGTGAACTCGACCACCCCGCCCTCGTCGCCCGGACCGCCGTCCTCGGTGTCGTGGATCTCGAGGCCAAGCCAGTCCGACCCGCGGGACCAGCGCTCGATCGAGTCCCGGTCGACGGTATCGCGGGTGTCGGGATGCTGGCTGTCGACCAGCCAGTCGATCGCACCGATCGCGAACGCGGTGTAGCGGGATCGCATCAGCGCCTCGGGCGACTCGGCGTCCGTGTCCCCGTCGATGATCGGCTGGCAGCACGCCGCGCGGGCAGCGCCGCTGCCGCACGGGCAGGTGCCGGTGCCTCGTGCGGTCTCGGCGTCCGCACTGCCGGGCGCGGGCGCATCGGCGTCAGGTGCGGTGACGGGTTCAACGGCGTCGGTGGTGGAGGTGTCGGCGTCCATGGCAGCGCATGCTACTGGGAGCGGTCACGCATGCGTCACGTCACTGCCGCGACTTTCCGCCACCTGGTGGCGGAAAGTTGGGGTGCGGGGTCAGAAGCCGACGCGGGCGAGGACGATGGCTGCGCCGACGTAGACGAGCGCGGCGGCGATCGTGAGGCGATCGAGGTTGCGCTCCATCACGTGCTGGCCACCGCCACCGGTGCCGGCACCGCCGCCGATCGAGCCGAGCCCCGAGTCCTGGCCGGAGTGCATCAGCACCAGGACCATGACGAGGACGGCGAAGACGACGTGGATGAAGATGGCGATCGCTTCGAGCATGGGCGCAATCATAGCGGCTGGCCGGGGCGCGTGGCCGCAGGTCGCCGGGCGGCCTGCCCCCACCCGGCGATCGGCCGCGTCCGGCACGCGTCTTCGAACATGCCTGCTGGCGGTTGGAATCGGTGCCGTATGGGAAGGCTCAAGGGGTGGAGCCACGCCGCCGCAGGAGCAGGCAGCGGCCACCCCGCTCCACGCCACCCGAAGGAGGCCCGCATGCAGGAGCGCCCACTGCACCTGGACACCGACTGCGTCCACGCCGGCGAGGACGACCTCGGGACAGGTGCCCCGCTCACCCCCATCGTGCAGGGGTCGACCTTCGGCTTTGCCAGCACCGCCGAGATGGAGGAGATCGTCGCCGGGCGCATGCGCGGCAACCTCTACACCCGCTACGGCTACAACCCCACCATCCGAGCGCTCGAGGCCAAGCTCGAGGCGCTCGAGGGCTCCTCCCACGCGCTGGCATTCTCCTCGGGGATGGCAGCGCTGTCGGCGACCTTCCTCGCCCACGGCCGGGGCGGGATCGTGTGCGTCGGCGATGCCTACGGCGGCACGATGGAGCTGCTCGGCGAGCAGCTGCCGCTCCTGGACATCGAGACCCACCTGCTGCTCGGGAGCGAGCTGCACGAGCGCCTGCCCGGCCTGCTCGCGAGCGGCGTGTCGATGGTCTTCCTCGAGACGCCCACCAACCCGCAGGTCGAGGTCTTCGACATCGAGTGGATCGCCCGCCAGGCGCACGTGCACGGCGCGCTGGCGGTGGTCGACAACACGTTTGCGAGCCCGGTCAACCAGCGCCCCCTGGACCTCGGCGCCGACCTCGTGGTGCACTCGGCCACCAAGTACCTCGGCGGCCACAGCGACCTCACCGCCGGTGCGGTGATGGGCCCGCACGAGCTGCTGCTGCCGATCTGGAACTGGCGCAAGAACCTCGGCCAGGCCCCGTCCCCGGAGACCGCGGCGCTGCTGGCCCGCAGCATCCGCACGCTACCGGTGCGGGTGCGCCAGCAGACCGCCTCGGCGGAGCTGGTCGCCCGGGCGCTCGAGCAGGTGCCGGGCGTCGAGCGGGTGCTCTACCCGGGACTGGCCTCCCACCCCCAGCACGAGCTCGCCCGGCGGCAGATGCTCGGCTTCGGGGCGATGGTCACGATCGAGGTCGCAGGAGGCCGCGCGGGGTGCGCTGCGGCGGCCGACCGCCTGCAGCTGTTCACGATGGCACCGAGCCTC
>SKUG01000179.1 GCA_007122215.1 Thermoleophilia bacterium
CGCCGACGTGCAGCGCCGACACCGCAGGTGGCCGCTGGTGGGTCCGGGTCGCGACGCGCGCGAGCGCGCCGGCAACCTCGGGGCGCTCGAGCCGGGGCGAGCCGTCGCCGGTCAGCTCCCCGGTCAGGTCGTCGGTGGTCGACCGCACGCCCAGCTGGACGACCATCTCGTACCGCTTGTCGTGCCCGACCACCCAGGGCATCAGCCGGGTGGCGCGCCCCACGAGGACGAGCAGCACGCCATCTGCGAAGGGATCGAGGGTACCGCCGTGCCCGGCCTTGACCCGCCCGAGCTGTCGGCGGACGGTACCGACCACGCGGTGGGAGCTCATCCCGACCGGCTTGTCGACCACGACGTAGCCGCAGGTGGCGGCAGGCACGATGGCCGTCCTAGCCATCCAGCTGCTCGCCCAGCATCTCCACCACCCGGACCCGCACGGCATCCGGATCGTCGGACGTGGTGAATCCCGCGGCCTGCCGATGTCCGCCGCCCGACCAGGTCCTCGCGATCACCGAGACGTCGACGTGGTCGCTGGTGGTGCGAAGGCTGCCCTTGCGCTGCACCTGGCCCGTGGCATCGGGCGCGAGGTCACGCAGGAACACTGCGACCTGGGCACCGGTCACGCCGCGCAGGACCTCGACGATGCCCTCCGAGTCGTCGTCCCCGGCGCCGGCATCGACAAAGTCGCTCCGGCGCAGGTGCGTGAGGATCACGGCACCGTCGTGGTGGCGCTCGGCGCGGTCGAGGGCTCGCCCGAGCAGCTTGGTGCGCTCGAAGGAGACCTGCTCGTAGACCCGTCGGAAGATGTCGTGGACGTCTGCCCCCGACTCCACCAGCCCAGCCGCCATGCGAAAGGCATCGGGCGTGGTGTTCGAGTACTGGAACCGTCCCGTGTCGGTCACCAGGCCCACGTAGAGCGCGGTCGCCAGCCGGGGATCGACCTCGACCCCGAGCTCCCCGGCGAGCTGCCAGAGGAGCATCGTCGCGCAGGGAGCGCTGCCGACGACGTGGTTGAGGTCGCCGTAGCGGGTGTTGTCGGCGTGGTGGTCGATGTTGATCGTCGCCCCTGCCGTCCCCACGAGCCCCTCGTGGTCGAGCCGCCCCTCGTTGCCGCAGTCGGCGCAGATGAGCAGGCGGTCGGTCACGTCGGCAGGCGGAGTGCCCACGAGGTGGTCGGGGGCGATGAACCCGTACTCTGGCGGCACGACGGCACCGGGGATGTAGACGACGACGTCCTTGCCGAGTGCCTCCCCCATCAGTTGGAGCGAGCGGGCCGAGCCGATCGCGTCGCCGTCCGGGTTCATGTGGGAGGCCACGAGCCAGTGGCTGGCTGCGTGCATCCGGCTGGCGATGGCTGCAAGGGTGTCTGCTGGTGCAGCAGTGGTGGTGGTGTTGCCCACGTCCGGCTCCGTCACGGTGTCTGGGCGCTCAGGCCGGGCCGCCCTCGTCGAGCAGGGCCGAGATGCGCATCGCATGGTCGATCGCGTCATCGTACACGAACTCCAGGCGGGGGGTCCTGCGCATCCGCACGCGCGTCCCGAGCAGCGAGCCGAGGGTTCCCGCCGCCTCCTCGAGGACGGATGCCGTGGCCCGGCGGACCTCGTCGTCGCCGAGCACCGTGTAGCGGACGCGGGCCCTGGCAAGGTCGGGGGTGACCGAGACGCCCGTGATCGTCACGAACCCGAGCCGCTCGTCACCGAGGTCGGTGATCTCCTCGCTGAGGGTCCGCTGGATGGCCTGCTCGGTCTTGCGCCTGCTGAATCCCATGCCTCCATTGTACGCACCTGGCCGGCGCAGGTGCCCCGATCGCTCGCGCATGTGGAGTGCCCGTCCTGCGAAACGAACGGCAGCCCCGAAGCCGACATGCAGGTACGGCGTACGGACGGGACGGGACGGCGATGCAGGCAGTGGCAGCAGACGGCAATGACTTCCGCGGCGGCTTCCGCGTGGGGTTTCCCCCCACGAGTCTCGGACAGCCCGTGACGGTGACCGACCCCACGGTCCAGTTCGGGCTGGGCAAGGCCAGCGGCGGTGTCGCCGGCATCGCCGCTGGTGGTGCGGGCGTCGGCGCCGCCGTCGGGATCTGGAAGGCCTCGGCCGCCCACCCGAAGGTCGCCACGATCGGCAAGGTCGTGGGAACCGGGCTGGGCGTCCCGAGTGGCGCCGTTGGCCTGATGGGCGTCTTTGCCGTGGTTGCAGGCGTCCTGGACGTCGTCGGCGCCGTCGGCCCGTGAGGGACCGGACGGCTCAGCTCGTCAGGTCGCGCTGCACCTCGCGGATGGCATAGGTCTCGATGACGTCGCCTTCCTTGACGTCGTTGAAGCCCTCCAGCGAGATGCCGCACTCGTATCCCTGCTGGACCTCCCGGACGTCGTCCTGGAAGCGGCGCAGCGAGCCGATCCTGCCCTCGTGCACGATCGTGCCGTCGCGCACGAGCCGGGCACGGCTGCCACGCGTGAGCGTCCCGCTCGTGACGTAGGAGCCGGCGATGGTGCCGATCTTGCTCGCGCGGAAGGTCTGGCGCACCTCGGCCTCGCCGGTGGTCTCCTCGACCTCCTCCGGGCTGAGCATGCCCGACAGGGCGGACTCGATGTCCTCACGCAGCTTGTAGATGATGCTGTAGGTGCGCACGTCGACGCCCTCGCGGTCGGCGCTCTGGCGCGCCTCGGCGTTGGGCCGGACGTTGAAGCCGAGGATGATCGCCTCCGACGCCGCCGCCAGCATGACGTCGCTGCCGGTGATCGCACCGACGCCGCTGTGGATGATCCGCACGCGGACCTCGTCATGGGTGATGTTGCCGAGCTCGTGCTCGATGGCCTCGACCGAGCCGGCAACGTCGGCCTTGATGATGACGTTGAGGTCCTGGACCTTGCCCTCCTGGACCCGGGAGTAGAAGTCGTCGAGCGTGAGGCCGCGGCTGCGGCGGGCCAGCTCCTCGGCACGCAGCCGGCGCGCACGCTTGTTGGCGCGGTCACGGGCGATCCGCTCGCTGTCGACCACCAGGCAGAACTCGCCGGAGCTCGGAACCGAGTCGAAGCCCAGCACCTCGACCGGCGTCGCGGGCGTGGCCTCGGTGATCGGCTCACCGCGGTAGTCGTTCATCGCACGGACCTTGCCCCAGGCATCGCCGGCGACGACCACGTCGCCCACGCGCAGCGTGCCGCGCGCCACGAGGATCGTTGCCACGGGACCACGACCGGGGTCGAGCTCGGACTCGATGACGTAGCCGCTGGCCTCTGCGTCGGCGTTCGCCTTCAGCTCGAGCAGGTCCGCCTGCAGCAGCAGCATCTCGACCAGCTCGTCGAGGTTCTGGCCCTTGAGGGCGGAGATGTCCACCATCACGGTGGATCCACCCCACGACTCGGGCTGGAGGTCGTGCTCGGCCAGCTCACCCTTGACGCGGTCGGGCTGCGCGTTGTCCTTGTCGATCTTGTTGACGGCCACGACGATCGGCACCTCGGCGGCCCGGGCATGGTCGATCGCCTCGACGGTCTGGGGCTGGACGCCGTCATCTGCAGCGACCACGAGCACGGCCACGTCGGTGACCTTGGCACCGCGTGCCCGCAGCGCCGTGAACGCCTCGTGGCCCGGCGTGTCCAGGAAGGTCACGGCACGACCGTCACCCATCTCGACCTGGTAGGCACCGATGTGCTGGGTGATCCCACCGGCCTCCCCGGCGGCGACGTTGGTCTCGCGCAGCGCGTCGAGCAGGGACGTCTTTCCGTGGTCGACGTGGCCCATGATCGTGACCACTGGCGGGCGCGGCTGCAGGGCATCGGGATCGTCTTCGAAGACGGGGATCTCGTCGTCGTCAGCTGCGGACTTGATGGTCACGACCCGCTCGAGGGACTCGGCAACGAGCTCCATCTGCTCGTCCGCCAGGGACTGGGTGATGGTCACCATGTCCCCGAGCTGCATCAGGACCTTGATCACCTCGGTCGGGTTCACCGAGAGCGCCTCGGCCAGCTCCTTGACGGTGGCACCGGCATGGATCTCGACGGGGGTGGCGGGATCGACGTCAGCCTGCTGCTCCCGGCGCGCCCTCCGGGCGGCCTTGCCCTTGCGGGCGGTCTTCCCGGCTCCCTTGCGGCCAGCGCCGGTATCGATGATGACGCGGCGCTTGCCCGACGGGCCGCGTGCACCCCCGTCGCGCGAGACCAGGGGAACGCGGGACGGGGCCGGTGAACGCTGGCCATCGCCGTCGTCGGTGGGCTCCTCCTTGCGGGCCTTGTCCTTCTTCAGGCGGGCCCGCGTCTCTGCCTCGAGCTTCTCGGCCTGCATCTGTGCCCGGCGACGGGCTGCAAGCTCCGCTGCGCGTGCCTGGGCCATCTGCTGGGCGGCGACCCGCTTGGCGACCTCGGGATCGAGCCTCGGGCCCGTGTCCTCCTCGACCTCGGGCGCTGGCACGGGCGCCGGGTCCGCGCTGCGAATGACACGCGGTCCACGAGGCCGCGACGGCTCATCCGCAGCGTCGACCGGTGGGGAGCCTGCTGCGTCCTCGCCGGGATCGGCATCGACATCGGGCTGGGCGGCCTCACCCTCGGCCTCGACCGGCCCTGGGGGGGCCGGCTCGGATGCGGGTGGCTCGACCTCGGCCGGGACGGGTACGGCTGCCTCGGGGCCATCGCCGTCCGGGAGGGACTCGTCCCCTGCAGCAGCCGGCTGGCTGCGCTGGCCGAGCTCGAGGGCCCGGCGGGCGGCCTCGTCCTCACGGCGCTTCTTCTCGAGCGCCCGACGCTTCATCTCCCGCGCCTTCTCGAGCGCCTTCTGCTTCGCGGCCTTGGCCTTGTCGGCCTTCTCCTGACGTGCCCGCCGACGCTCCTCCAGCTCCTCCTTCGAGCGCGTCTTCGGCTGGGTGCTCGCGGAGGCGCTCAGCCAGCTCGGCAGCTCACCGGACCCGGAGGGCGTCACCGAGGGCTCCCGAGTCCCGAAGATCCGCTCGATGTCCTCGTCGGAGACGGTCGA
>SKUG01000092.1 GCA_007122215.1 Thermoleophilia bacterium
CGGGCGGGGCCGCGCCCCATCCTCCTTGGCGAATCCCGGGTTCCATGGTCCAATCGGGATGCAGGATCGTGGTCGGCACGGCCGTGCGCTCGCGGGGAGCGGGCACGCGGCGGGGCAGGCACCGTGGGGGATACCGAATGCAGGTAGGGATGATCAACGTTCCGCTGGGGGGAGCCGGCAGCATCATGGGGCTGCCAGCTGGCCCGTCCCCGGAGCCGATCGGCGGAGGCGGCCCGATCACGATGATCAGCATGGCCGTGCCCGCATCCATCGCCCACGAGCTGACACGGTCGGGAAACGGCTTCGGGATCGCGATGGGAGCCCCAGCGCCCGTGCAGGCGCACGCAGGAGCCGTGCTCGGGACCCAGCCAGCCTCCGCAGCCATCACCGGTGGAGGCGGCGCGGACCCACTCGTGCAGATGCAGCAGCAGCTCCTGCAGGCCCAGGGGGCGACGGGGGCACAGCCAGCCGCGCCTGCCGACACGGGGACCGGCACCGACGCCGATGGGAACGCGGCGGCTGCTCCGGCCCACCCACACCACGACCTGCTGGTCGAGCTGCTCGAGGCCTACCGCGACGAGCACGGAACGCTGCCGGACGTCGAACAGGTCGCCCGGCTGCTTGCAGCCACCCAGGACGCCACCGAGGAGGGGGTCCGGGAAGGGTTCCGGGACGTCCTTGCGGCACCTGCGGCCACCACCACCGATGACGGCGCGGATGCTGCCACCGATGCGGCAGGCGAGGAGCCGGCACCGGCGGACGAGGCAGCCGTCGATGGCGGCGGTGACGGGGCAGGTGACGCCGACGAGGCGCCCGACCCCGCCGCAGGGGACGCGGCCGACCTGCTGCCCGAGGTCGACCCCGCCGAGGTGCCGGCACCCGGCGCGGAGTCGCGGAGCGTCGAGGAGAACGCGCGGGCCGTACGCTCGGTGGCCGAGGACGTCGACGTCGATCCGGTGCTGGCCGTCGCGATCATGCTCGTCGAGAGCGGCGGGGACAACCGGGCAGTGGGCGATGGCGGCACGAGCTTCGGGCTCTTCCAGCTCAACGAGCGCGGCATGCTCGCCGATGCGGGCCTGACCGAGGACGAGGCATTCGACCCGCTGGTCAACGCACGCGTGGCGCTCGGCGCGCTTGCCGACGAGGTCGCACGCAACCCGGATCGGACACCGGGCGAGCTGGCCGCAGCATCCCAGCGCCCCGCGGACCGCGAGGGCTACGCTGCCAGGGTCGAGGCCGCGATGGACGAGGCCCGCAGGCTGCTCGGTGCACGCTGAGGCCTGGCTTGATCAGATGCCGGAGTAGCTGACGCCGTCCGGACCCGTCCAGGACCCGCTCCCGCGGGATGCCGGATTGCCCATGGAGTCGAAGGCCTGACCGTCCGGGCCCACCCAGGCGCCCCCACTGCCCCGCGCGGGATTGCCCAAGGCATCGAGCCACTGGCCATCTACCCATGCCGGCCCCCCCGCGCCCGTGGGGCTGTTGCCCGAACCGGCAGGGGGCGTTGGGAGCTTGTGGGGGCGGGGGCGTGCCAGCGAGCGGTCACCGGCCTCGGCTGCGAGGCGGGTCTGGACCTCGCCATCGAAGAGCCGGCGCTCGAGGATGGCGTGCCCATCGGCCGACAGGTCCTCCCGACCGAGGGCCCGGAGCGCGCTGTCCATGGTTCTCGTCGCGTGGGTGGAGTAGCGAAGCAGCGTCGGCTCGAGCAGGCTGGACTGGTTCCGGTACAGGGCCTGCGCGCCATCCCGGGCCTGTGTGGCGGCCTCCAGCGCATGTTCCACCGCGGATCGAGCGGCGGCGAGGTCGCCGGATGCCATCGACTCCCTGGCCGCGAGGGCCGACACGCTGGCCTCGCGCATGAGGTCAACGACTACCTGGTTGCCCTGGATGATGGTTGGGGGGATGGCGGACATGGCTGGCATCCTTCGGTCACCTGTGGCCGTACGCGCCAAGTATGGGCCCCCGGCTGGGCTCCGTGGGCCGCCGTCCCGGAGACTGGCCGGGGAGAGCTGTCCGCTGGCGTCAGTGGGCCAGCTGCGAGCGCTTGGCACCGAGGCCGGCCAGCAGGTCGGCATAGGAGTCGACGAACGCCTCCACCCCGGCGGCGAGCAGCTCCTCGGTGACCCGGTCGATGTCGATCCCGAACTCCCGCAGCTCGCCCAGCCGGGCGTGTGCGCGTGCCACGGCCTGTGGGGTGATCGTCAGCTCGGCCGTGCCGTGGTCGGCAAACGCCTCGAGCGTTGCCAGGGGCATCGTGTTCACCGTGCCGGCAGCCACGAGGGGCTCGACGTAGAGCAGGTCGCTGTAGGCCGGGTCCTTGGTCGAGGTCGACGCCCACAGCGGGCGCTGCGGCAGCGCCCCCCAGCTGCCGAGTCCCTGGACGAAGCGGTCGCTGGTGAAGACCGCCAGGTAGGCGTCCCACGCGGCCAGCGCGTTGGCAACGGCGACCTGCCCGCGCAGCTCCCGAGCCGAGCCGCCTGCCGCATCGAGCAGCGGGTCCACGGCGGAGTCCACCCGCGAGACGAAGAAGCTCGCCACCGAGTGCACCTCGGGCCCGAGCCCGGCCTCGCGGCGCCGCTCGAGGCCCCGCAGGTAGCGCTCCATCACCTGGCGGTACATCCGCACCGAGAAGAGCAGGGTGACGTTGACGTTGATGCCGGCGAAGACCAGCTCCTCGACCACCGGCAGGCCTGCCTCGGTGGCTGGCACCTTGATCATCAGGTTGGGCCGGTCGATGGCGTTCCACAGCTCGTGTGCGCGGCGGATGCTGGCGTCCGTGTCGTGGGCGAGGTCGGGCTCGACCTCCATCGACACCATCCCGTCGAGCCGGCCGCTCGACAGCCAGACCTGCCGCAGCGCATCGCAGGCGTCGCGGATGTCAGCCACGGCGAGCCGCTCGAAGATCGTCCGGTCGTCGAGCCCCTCCCCGACGAGGTGCCTGATGTCCTCGTCGTAGGCGTCGGAGGAGGCCAGCGCCTGCTGGAAGATCGAGGGGTTCGAGGTCACGCCGACCACCGAGTGCTCGCGAACGTGGCGGTCGAGCTCGCCGCTCTCCAGCATCTCCCGGCTGATGGAGTCGAGCCAGATCGACTGGCCGAGGTCGTCGAGGGCGGCGAGGCGGGAGTTGGGGGTCATCTGCGTGGGCCTTCCAGTGGGAGGGGTGGGACCTGGCGTGCTGCGTCGAGCTCGAGCACCTTGCCGAGCCGGCGCGCGTGGCGTTCATCGTTGGAAAAGCGTGCGCCGAGCCACGCCGCCACGAGCTCCTCGGCGACGGCAACGCCCACGATCCGCGCACCGAGGCAGAGCACATTCATGTCGTCGTGCTCGACGGCCTGACGCGCGGTGTAGGTGTCGTGGCAGACCGCGGCGCGGATGCCGCGCAGCTTGTTGGCGGCGATGCAGGCGCCCGCTCCCGAGCCGCAGACGAGCACGCCCCGCGCGGCGCGGCCATCCTGGATCGCCTGGCCGACGGCTGCTGCGAAGTCGGGGTAGTCGACGGACTCGGTGGAGTGGGTGCCGACGTCCACCACCTCATGGCCGGCAGCAGCGAGCCACTGGCCCACCAGCTGCTTGAGCTCGAAGCCCGCGTGGTCCGAGCCGATGGCAATGGCGTCCGGAGCCGCCATCAGGCAATCCCCCGGGCTGCGCTGACGACTCCCTCGACGCTGATGCCGAGGTGTGCGGCAGCCTCGCTGCCCGGGGCGCTCGTGCCGAACCGGTCGATCCCGACGATCGCTCCACCGTCGCCGGTCCAGCGCTCCCAGCCGAAGGTCGCACCGGCCTCGACGGCCACCCGGCGGGTGCTGGCGGGCGGCAGCACGGCATCGCGCCAGGGCGCATCCTGCTCGGCGAAGAGCTCGAGGCAGGGCAGGGACACCACGCGCACCGAGACGGCGTCCTCCCGGGACAGCAGCTCGGCGGCCTCGATGGCCAGCGAGACCTCCGATCCCGTGGCCATCAGCAGCACCTCCGGCGAGCTGATCGTGCCCGTGGCCGCGACCGCCTGGCGCTCGCCGCCAGCTGCGAACTCGGCAGCGACGTAGCCGCCGCGGTGCACCGGTGGCAGCCCGTCCTCGAGCGGCAGGTCGAGCGTGGGCAGGCCCTGTCGGGTCAGCGCGAGCGCGGTGGGGCGGTCCGACTGGGACATCGCAACCGCCCACGCCGCCGCGGTCTCCCGGGCGTCTGCCGGGCGCACGACGAGCAGGTTCGGGGTGGCGCGCAGCATCGCGAGGTGCTCGATGGGCTGGTGGGTCGGGCCGTCCTCGCCGAGGTAGACCGAGTCGTGCGTGAACACCCACGTCACGGGCTGGCGCATCAGCGCCGCGAGCCGCATCGAGGGGCGCATGTAGTCGGCGAACACCAGGAAGGTCGCCACGTAGGGGCGCAGGTGATGCAGCGCGAGCCCGTTGGCGATCGCTGCCATCGCGTGCTCGCGCACCCCGAAGTGGACGTTGCGCCCACCGTACATCCCGGCCTGCACGAACCCGCCGCCGTCGATGTCGGTGACGTTCGAGCCGGCAAGGTCGGCCGAGCCGCCCACGAGCTCGGGCAGGTGCGCGGCGATGGCGTTGAGCGCGGCGCCGCTGGACTTTCGCGAGGCGACCTTCGCGCCATCCTCGTGGGGCAGGGCGCGCAGGCCCGCATCCCAGCCCTCGGGCAGCTGCCCGGCGACAAGCCGCTCGAGCTCGGCCGCAAGCTCCGGGCGCTGCGAGCGGGTGGCCTCGAGCCGCTGGCTCCACGTCGTCCAGGCAGCGGCACCTCGCTCGCGGGCCGCGGCAAATGGCCCGCGAGCCTGTTCGGGAACGTGGAAGCGCTCCTCGGGCCAGTCGTAGTTCGCGCGGGTGGCCGCGACGTTCTCGGGGCCCAGCGGCGCGCCGTGGGCCTTCGAGGAGTCCTCCAGCGGGCTGCCGACGCCGATGTGGGTGCGGGTGGCGATCAGCGACGGGCGCGGATCGGCCTTGGCC
>SKUG01000265.1 GCA_007122215.1 Thermoleophilia bacterium
GCCGACCTCGCGGACCTCCACCTCGAGGTCGACGTCCGCGCCAATGAACAGGGCTGGTGCATCGAGGAAGTCGTCCAGGGTGTCGGCGCTGACGCCTTCAGCGGCTCGCGGCGCCTGGCCGGCCGCGGGTGGTGCCACCTCGCTCACGGGGGCGAGTTCCGTGCCCGCCGCAAGCGGGGGCGCTGCCTCGGTCGAAGCCTCAAGGCGCGGGTGGGCCCAGGCCCAGGTCAGCGCGATGCCTGCGCAAAGCCCCAGTGCAAATCCGGCTGCGGCAACCCGCAGTCCCGGCGGGCGACGCAGCACCACGCGCCGGACGTTGGTCGATGCCGCTCCCGGGACCAGGATCGGCTCCGCCGCGGCAGGGCCGGCGTGGTGGGCCTGGCTCGACGGGCCTGTCGGAGGCGGCAGCTCTGCTGTCGTGCGCGATGCCGGTGGCCCAGCTGGGTCCGGCGCTGCTCCCTGCGTCGGAACCGTTGGCAGGGATGTCCCGGCAAATGCGGGTCGACGAGGCGCGGGCGGACCGCCTCCCGTCACTGCTGGAGCGCTCCCGGTCGGACGCCCTCCGCTCGCAGCTGGCGACCGGCGCGATGGCGCAGCTGGATCCAGTCCCCAGTCGCCTGGCAGGCCGGCACGGGCCGGAGACCGACGCGCGGGTCGGGTCAGCGGGCCGGTTGCCCATGGCCTGCGGGGAAGGTCCTCCATTCCTCCACCGTAGGCGCGACGTGCAGCATCGTCAACCCGCTGGGGATGCGGCATTTCGCCCCAGCGGTAGGATCGCCGGCACGCGGCGCACTCCACAACGCGCCCCAAGAGGAGGACCACGTGAGCGAGCAGCGACCACGATCACTGACGGGCATCAAGCCGAGCGGCACGCCCCACCTGGGCAACCTGCTCGGGGCGATTCGCCCGGCACTGGAGCTTGCCCGTGGCCACGACGCGTACTACTTCATCGCCGACTACCACGCCCTGACGACCGTCCATGATGCCGAGCGGATGCGCTCGCTGACCCACGAGCTGGCGGCCACCTGGCTCGCCTCTGGCCTCGACCCGGAGGAGGTCGTGTTCTTCCGCCAGTCGGACGTCCCCGAGGTCTTCGAGCTGGCCTGGGCGCTGGGCTGCTTCGCGGGCAAGGGCCTGCTCAACCGGGCCCACGCCTACAAGGCCGTCGTCCAGGAGAACGAGGCGGCCGGGCGTGATCGTGACGCCGGCGTGAGCGTCGGGCTCTACACGTACCCGGTGCTGATGGCTGCAGACATCCTGCTCTACGACAGCGACGTCGTGCCGGTCGGCCGGGACCAGAAGCAGCACGTCGAGATCGCCCGCGACATCGCGAGCGCCGTCAACCACGTCGCCGGCAGCGAGGTGTTGCACCTGCCTGCCCCGCGCATCGACGATGACGTGGCGACGATCACCGGGTTGGACGGGCGCAAGATGAGCAAGTCCTACGACAACGTGATCCCCCTGTTCGCCCCGCCCAAGCGCCTGCGCAAGCTCGTGATGTCGATCACCACCGACTCCGCAAGCGTCGAGGACGCCAAGGATCCCGAGTCCTGCAACGTCTTCGCCCTCTACCGGCTGTTCGCCGAGCCCGGCGAGGTGGAGGAGCTCGCCGGGCGCTACCGCGCCGGCGGCATGGGCTACGGCGAGGCCAAGCAGCTGCTCTTCGAGGCGATCGACGCCCAGGTCGCGCCTGCGCGCGAGCGCTACGAGGAGCTCGTGGCCGATACCGCCGCGCTCGATGCAGTTCTCGCAGACGGCGCCGCGCGTGCCCGCACGCGTGCAACCGCGACGATGCAGCGCGTCCGCTCGGCGCTCGGCATCGGACCCCTGCGCTGAGACGCAGCTCAGGCGTGCCGCAGCCGCGCGGCGATGCCCTCGTGCGAGTCCAGCAGGGCCGCCGCGTCACCGGCGACCGGCAGCACCGTCCCGCCCTGGCCGAGCACCAGCCGCACGACGTGCTCGATGGCCAGCAGCTGCTCGCGTGGACCGTCCGCTGCTGCCAGGGTCACTGCCGCGGAGTCGACGTTGCCGGCCTCTGCAGCCTGGCGCACTGCCGCGATGCCGCGGGCCACCCGCGTCTCCGAGCCGTCGGTCAGCAGCGTGGCGAAGTCCAGCTCGCGTCGGGTGCGGTCGCCGGCGATGGCGTCCTCGACCCGATGCTTGAGATCGGCCTTGGGGCTGTGCACGAGCGTGGTGTCGCCGCCGTCGATCACGCGCACGCGTGACGTCAGGTCGGCAGCTGCCTGCCGGAGCGGCCCAGGTCCCCAGACGACCAGCCGCGTCCACCCCTCCTGGCTCGCCAGCTCCGCCAGTGCGGGCACCACGCCATCGGTCAGGAAGCGCTCCCGCTCCAGGTTCATCTTGCGGTCGAAGAGGTCGACCTGGGACGAGCGGGACACGCCGGGGCGGTCTGCACCCGAGGGCCCGGGGCCCTGCTTGCGACGCCACGCCCCGGTGTCGACGGACATCTCGAAGGAGTCGACCTGCTCGAAGTGGCCCGCGGACCACTCCCAGACCTGTGCTTCCTCGCCGGTTGCCACGACCACGCCGGCCGGCTCGGCCTCCAGCGTGGCGCGCAGCAGCGGCGTGAGCACCGGATGCTCGGCATGCCAGGCATGGGTGATCGAGGGAACCTCGAGCGTCAGCCAGAGGCTCGCGTCCTCGTTGGCGAGGTCGACGAACCCGGCCACTGCTGCATGGTGCGGCGGCTCGCCCAGGCAGCGGTGGACCTGCTCGTCGATCCGGGCCCCGGCACGGGTCAGGGCGCGGTGCCTGGACTCAGGTGCCGTGGAGATTGCCTGCTGCACGGCTGCCCGGAGCTCGTTGCGCACCGCCGGGAGCACGGCAGGCGGGTCGGTGAAGTCGACGGTTGCGTAGACCGAGACCACGCCCTCCGGGTAGCTGGCCTCGCTGAGGCTGCGGATGCGGTGTTCGTCGACTGCAACGAGGTCCTGGACCTGGGACATGCTGGGGGCTCCTGTGTCTGGTTGCCGCAGCCCGCGCGCCCGTGGTGCGCTGCTGCATCCCGCGTAGGCTACCCGCTGTCGAGCCACCTGAAAACCGGCAGGCTGGGGGAGGTGCAGTCCCGGGTGTGGTCTGGTGGGGATGCGTGGTCGTGGCAGCTCGTCGTCCCGGCGCAGGCGCAGCTCGGCGGGTCAGGCGGGCTGGGCGGCATGCGCTCCTGCAGCTGCCTGCCGTGCTCCCCGCAGGCGCGTCGCGGCCAGCCCGACATCCTCGATCCGCAGCTGCACGCCGTCGATGGCGTGCGTTGCGCCGGTCACCGGGATGGTCGCAACGTCGATCAGGTTGCCACGCTTGTCGATCGCGCGCACGACCATCTGGTCCCGCCCCACTGCGATCTCGGTGTGGTGGAAGGCGGGAACGCGGCGGGCGAGCCATGGCTGTCTGCGCCCCCGGAAGGCGTAGGTGATCTGGCCGCCGCCACCGGTGAGCACGTAGGTAGGTCCACTGATCGGGTAGCTGCGCTGGTAGGAGTGCTCGTGGCCGCTGAGCACGAGCTGCACCCCGTACTTCTCCATCAGCGGGGCGATCCAGCGGCGCAGCTCGTCGTCTCCGCCGTTGGGCGCGGTCGACACCGGGGGGTAGTGCATGTACACGACCTTCCAGCGGCTGTCCGAGCGTGCCAGCTCGGCCTCCAGCCAGCGGTACTGTGCCGAGCCGGGGGAGAGGTCCTGGTCGGTGTCGAGCGCGAAGAACTGCGCGTCGCGGTGGGTGAAGGTGTAGTACGGCAGCCCCTGCAGCTGCGGGAAGTAGTGGAAGTAGGGGACCAGGTCGTCGAGGTAGAGGTCGTGGTTGCCCAGCGCGGGCATGATCGGCACCTGGCGGATGACCTGCCCCATCAGGTGCTCGGGCAGGAAGTTCTTCTGGTAGTCCTCCCAGCGGCCCGTGGGATAGACGTTGTCGCCGGTGGTCACCAGCAGCTCCGGCCGCGAGCGCAGGATGTTGCGTGCGACCATGGCCTGCTGCGGCGTGCCCGCGCCGTAGTCGCCGATCGCCGCGAAGCGCCACGAGCCCTCCGGGTCGGGCACGTCGACGACCGGGGCCTGGCGCTCGCGCACCACCATCCGGTACCAGATGTCGAGCAGCAGACGACCGAGGTTCGGCCACTGCGGATTGTCCTCGAACCACTCCACGGCCCGGATCACGAAGTCCGTCTTCGAGGACTCGCGATACGGGACGCGGGGCTCGTAGGGAAATCCCGGCGCGACCCCGTTCGGTCGGGGGGTGGGCAGGCGGTTGCCACCCGGGTTCGGGCCTGGCCCTGACACCGTCGGCGCGGGTGCCATCTGGATGGGTGTGGCCTGCGTCATCGGCTCGTATTGTCCCACGCGTGCGCGAGCCGGGCGCCGGCTGGTGCGGCGAGCGGCCGGATGCGGCGCGGCATCGGCTCAGCCAGCCCACCTCCCGGTCCGGGTTCGCTGCGGGGATGGGACCGTCGGGCCCGTTCCCTGCCGCGGTGCTGCTGCGGTCGCGGCGTCGCCGCGGCGCGGATTCTGCGACCATTGGCCCATGCGTCGCGTCACCCATGCCGTCATCCTTGCCGGGGCCCGGACGCATCGCCTGGGCCCGCTCACGGACCGGATCCCCGTGTCCCTGCTGCCGATCGCTGGCATCCCGGTGATCGTGCGCCAGCTCGAGTGCCTGCGCAGCGTCGGGATCGACCGCGTCATCGTCGTGGCGGGGCACCTCGGGGAGCGGGTCGAGTCCTTCCTGCGAGATGCCCGGCTCGATGCGGGTGTGGGCGGCAACCCCGACCCCTACCGTCGCGCCGTGGACCCGGGGATGCTGCCGCCCGTGATGGCCCGGTTCGACCTGGCCGTGGTCCACCAGCCAGCAGGCAGCGGCGAGGTCGGCGCGCTCGCTGCAGGGCTCGCTGCGCTGCC
>SKUG01000230.1 GCA_007122215.1 Thermoleophilia bacterium
CCGTGAGCTGGTCACCCACGGCATCCAGTTGGCGAACGCGTTGCACGCCGCGGGGCTGCGACCCGGCGATCACGTAGCGGCGCTGCTCGTCCCCGAAGCTCGAGCGCACCCGGCGCTTGGTGTAGTGGCTCGACTCCAGCGGGCTGCCCGTCCACTCCGGATGGTCCGGGTCGAGCAGCGTGAAGCGGATCCAGCGCTCGCTGCCGCGGCGGAACTCCTGCACGGCGGTGCAGTGGATCGAGGATGTCGCCGCACCGGTGTCCACGCGCGCGGCCACCGCATCGATCCCGAACTCGGGCAGGCTGACGAGCTCGGCGCGTCCTACGATCAGCTTCTCGGTCATCTCACGTCCATCGTTTGCTCGCGGCGTGGCCGCACCCCCAACGGTATCGGATCGGCCGCGCCGGCTCGGACGCGGTCGTGCGGGTGGGTGGGCATGTGGTCTGGTTCGCGGAGGGGTGGGGCTAGCCCTTCACGCCACCGGCCGTCAGGCCGCTGACGATCCGCCGCTGGAAGATCGCGACGGCGATGATCAGGGGCACCATCACGATCACGGCAGCGGCGCTGATCGAGCCGATGGGGATCTCCATCGAGTCCGCCCCCTGGAACTGGCTGATCACCACCGGAACCGTGCGCGAGGCGCGCGTGGCGGTCAGCGACAGCGCGAAGATGAACTCGTTCCAGGCGCCGATGAAGACCAGGATCGCCGCGGTGAACACCCCGGGCGCGGCCAGCGGCAGCATGACCTTGCGGAAGGCCTGGATCGGCGATGCCCCATCCATGTAGGCGGCGTGCTCGAGGTCCCGCGGCAGCTCCCGGAAGAACGATGCCATGATCCAGATCGCCAGCGGCAGCGAGAAGGTCACCGACGGGATCACCAGCCCGAGCCGCGTGTCGAACAGCCCGATGGTGCGCCACATGTCGAACAGCGGACCGATGATCGCGATCGCCGGGAACATCGACACCGCCAGCACCAGGAAGAGGATGTACTTGCCGCCGCTGACCGGCAGGCGCGACAGCGCGTATGCAGCCGCACCGCCGATGGTGATCGAGATCAGCGTTGCGGCACCTGCGATCAGGATGCTGTTGAGGAAGCCGTAGATGAAGTCGGGGTTGCGGATCACCGCCGCGTAGTTGACGAGGGTCAGCCGCTCGGGCAGCAGCCCTGCCCCGCTGCTGCCGTCGACCTGCATCGACAGCTTCACGAGCCAGTACATGGGGAACAGGCAGTAGGCGATGATCACCGCGAGCGCGATCCGCTCGCGGATGGTGGGCCGGTCCCTGAGCGACTCGAGGTCGACCGCCGGCGCGGGCGGCTCCTGGATGCCGCCTGCCGCGGCGATCCGCACGGCCGGTGACTGGGGCCCTTCCGGGGCCGGGCCGATGCCCAGCGGGTCGTCGCCATGGATGGGATGTGGATGGGTCATCTCAGCGATCCTCGGCCTGCGGGTTGGCTCCGAGCACGCGCACGAAGATGAAGGCGATCGCGAACACGAGCAGGAAGATGAGCATGCTGATCGCGCTTCCAACCCCGATGTTGAGCTTGTTGATCAGCTGGTCGTAGGCCAGCACCGACACCGTGCGCGTCTGGTTGGCGCCACCGGTCATGATGAACGCGAGGTCGAACATGCGGAAGGAGTCCAGGGTGCGGAAGAGCAGCGCGACGAGGATCGCGGGCTTGAGCATGGGCAGGGTGATGTGCCGGAACTTGTCCCACGTCGAGGCGCCGTCGACCTCCGCGGCCTCGTAGAGGTCGGCGCTGATGTTCTGCAGGCCGGCCAGCAGCAGCAGCCCGATGAACGGCGCGGTCTTCCAGACGTCCGCGAAGACCATGCCCCACATCGCCCCCCAGCGCGAGCAGAGCAGGCAGGAGTCGGCACCAATGAACGGCTCGAGCACCGTCGCGATGATGCCGATGCCGGGGGTGTAGAGCCACTTCCATGCCAGCGCGGTGACCACCGTGATCGTCGCCCAGGGCACGAGGATCGAGACCCGCAGCGGCCCCTTCCAGCCGATGGCCTGGTGCATCATCAGCGCCATCAGCAGCCCGAGCACGAACTCGATCGAGACGCTGAGCACCGTGAAGATGATGGTGGTGACCAGCGCCTCCCACCAGCTGCCGGCCTCCAGCACGCGGGCATAGTTGGACAGCCCGACCCACTCCCGGTCGTCCGGGAACTTGATGTTGTAGCGGTGGAGGCTCAGCCAGAATGCCTGCAGCACGGGCCAGAGCACCACGAGCGCCATCAGCGCAAGCGCGGGCGCCACCATCACGGTGCCCAGGCGACGCTCGTCGAAGCGCTCCATCCAGCCGGTGGCCCTGTCGGCGAGGGTGCTCAGATCTCCCCCTCCCCGATCACCGCGAGGCTGATCGCCCGGTCGAGGGACTGCACGGTCGACCCGGCGTCGGCCCGGCCCGTGATCACGCGGTGCGAGTAGTCGGCGATCGCGACGGTGACGTCGTTGTAGTAGGGGGTGACCGGGCGCACGCGGGCGGTGTTGAGCGACTCCCGGGCCACGCCGATGAACGGCATCTTCTCCTGCACCTCGGGATCGTCGTAGATCACGTCGAGCACCGGCAGCTCGGACTTCTCGAGGGCAACCCGCCGCTGGTTCTCCTCGCTGGTCACGCACAGCGCGAGCTCGGCGGCGAGCTCCTGGTGGCGGGAGTAGGCCGACACGCCCCAGTTGAGCCCGCCGAGCACCCCGGCGCGGCTGCCGCCCTCCCAGGCAGGCAGCGGCGCGAGCGCGACCTTGCCGGCAACCTCCGAGCCCGGGGAGTTGACGAGCTCCCAGGCGTACGGCCAGTTGCGCATGAACATCCCGCGGCCGTTCTGGAAGAACTGGCGGGCCTCCTCCTCCTGGAAGGTCGTCACCGACCGCGGCGTGGTTCCCCCGACGAAGAGGTCGCGGGCGAAGGCCATCACCTCGGTTGCCGCCGGGCTGGCCGCCAGCGCCGACGCCTGTCCGTCCGGGGTGAGCACCTCGACCCCGGCGCCGAAGAGGAACTCGAGCATCGCCACGACGAAGCCCTCGTACTCGTGGGCCTGCCAGACGAACCCCTCCTGGTCGGGGTTGGCCTCGCGGGCTGCCGCCACCTGCTGCACGAGCTCTTGCCACGTCTCGGGCGCCTGCTCGACGAGGTCGGTGCGGTAGTAGAGCATCGCCACGTTGGTGTTGTGCGGTGCCGCCCAGATCCGGTCGTCGTACTCGACGGTCGCGAACGAGGCCGGCACGTACTGGTCGCGCATCCCCGACACGTGTGGCGTCATGTCGTAGAGCCAGCCGGCCCGGGAGAACTCCGCGGTCCAGATCACGTCCATGCCGATGATGTCGATCGAGTCGTCACGGGCTGCCAGGCGCCGGATGACCTGCTCGCGCTGGGCATCCACGGCCGGGGGCAGCACGAGCTGCTCGACGCGGTAGCGGCCACCGGAGGCATCGGCACACCCCTGGAACATGTCGTCAACGACCCCGAGGGGGTCCCGCCCGGAGGCAAAGACCAGCGTCGGCACCTCGCCGGCGCCTGCCGATGCGGCGTATCCCCCGCCGCAGCCAGCGGCCGACAGCAGGAGCGCCGCGAGCAGGGGCAGGAGGGTCCAGTGTCGCCGGCCACGGCGAGATCGGGTGTCCCACGCACGCATCATCGTCCACCGGTCTATCGGGCCGCCGCAGCGGCGGCGTTCCACGGCCGGGCCCGCAGGACGGCCTCGGATGCGGGCGAGGAGGCAGGTAACATGGGCGCGTGGGCAGCGACGAGCCGGACACCCCGAGGGTCACCGACCTCTCCCCCCTGGCGGACCTGATCCAGGATGGGCGGCTGACCGAGGCCAGCGACCTGCTGCGCAGCGCCGAGCCGTGGCTGGTTGCGGCAGAGCTGCCACGGCTGGGCCCGCGCGAGCGTGGCGTGGCCTACCGCCTGCTCCCCAAGGACGAGGCGATCACCGTCTTCGAGGCCCTCGATGCCCCGCTGCAGCGTGAGGTGATCGAGGACCTGCGCAGCAACGAGGTCCGCAGCCTGGTCTTCCAGATGGACCCGGACGACCGCGCGCGGCTGCTGGACGAGATGCCTGCGATCGTCGCCCAGCGCCTGCTGGAGGGGCTGCCGCTGCGCGAGCGGGCCTGGACGGCGCAGCTGCTCGGCTATCCGCCCGACTCGGCAGGGCGCCTGATGAGCCCCAACACCGCACACCTCGCGGCCGACCTCAGCGTCGAGCAGGCGCTGGCGGTGCTGCGACGCCGCGGCCGGGTCGCCGAGACGCTGCAGGTGCTGCCGGTCACCGACAGCACCCACCGCGTGATCGGCGCGATCGACCTCGGCGCGCTGATCCTCGCCCCGGCCGAGACGGGCATCGGCGAGCTCGTGGATGACTCCTGGCCCACGGTGTCGGCCTACTCGCGGGCCGAGGCGGCAGCACGCCTGATCCAGGAGTCGGACGTGCTCGCGCTGCCGGTGGTCGACAACGAGCACCGGCTCGTGGGCCTGATGACCATCGACGACGCCATGGAGATCGTCGAGGAGGCCGACACCGAGGACTTCATGCGCTCCGGTGGTGCCGAGCCGCTGCGACGCCCCTACCTGACGGCGTCGATCTGGCAGCGCGCGCGCTCACGCGCCGGCTGGCTGGTGATCCTGGTGATCGGCGGCTGGTTCACCGTGCAGGTGCTGAGCGCCTACGAGGCCACGCTCGAGGAGATCGTCGCCCTGGCCCTGTTCGTGCCTCTGCTGGTCGGCACCGGGGGCAACGCCGGCGCCCAGGCCGCCACGACCGTGATCCGTGCGATGGCCGTCGGTGAGATCCGGGGGCGCAACCTGCCCCGCGTGGCCGCCCGGGAGGCGGCGACGGGCCTGCTGCTCG
>SKUG01000006.1 GCA_007122215.1 Thermoleophilia bacterium
GTTCTTGAGCTCGGTCTTCACGCCGAGCTCGCTCGTGCCGCGCTCCCGGATGGAGATGTTGGCATCGCAGCGCAGCGAGCCCTCCTCCATGTTGCAGTCGCTCACCCCGATCGCGAGCAGGGTGGTGCGCAACAGCTGCAGGAAGGCCTTGGCGTGGGCGGCGTCGTGGATGTCGGGCTCGGTGACGATCTCCACGAGCGGGGTGCCGGCACGGTTGAAGTCGACCTCGGAGTGGGTGGAGTCGGCGATCCGTCCGCTGGTTCCCTGGTGGATGAGCTTGGCTGCGTCCTCCTCCATGTGGGCGCGGGTGATCCCGACCCGCACGGTCTCCTCGCCGACCGGCACCTCGAGCACGCCCGGCCCGCAGATCGGGTTGTCGTACTGGCTGATCTGGTACGCCTTGGGATTGTCCGGATAGAAGTAGTTCTTGCGGTGGAAGATGGTCCGCGGGGAGATCTCGCAGCCCAGCGCCAGCCCGATCCTCAGGGCGTACTCGACGGCCCGCTCGTTCGGCACGGGCAGCACGCCCGGATGCGCCAGGCAGACCGGGCAGACGAGCGTGTTGGGCTCGGCCCCGAACTGCAGCGGGCAGCGGCAGAACATCTTCGTGTTGGTGGAGAGCTGCACGTGGATCTCCAGCCCGATCACGGGCTCCCAGCGGGCGAGCTTGTCCTCGACGATCTCCTGTGCCTGCAGGCTCATGGCGTCCTCCTGCCCGGATCCCGGGCGCGGGTCGTGGGGGTCGGGGTGCCTCAGCCGGCCCCGGCTGCGCCGGCGGTGCGCAGGCGCTCGGGAACGGTGTCGAAGCCGAATGCCTGCTCGAGCGTCCATGCCGTCGAGAGCAGGCGGTTCTCGCTGAATGCCGGCCCGATCAGCTGGAACCCCACCGGCAGCCCATCGACCAGCCCGGAGGGGATCGACATGCCGGGCAGGCCTGCGAGGTTCACCGGGATGGTGCAGATATCCGAGGCGTACATCGCGAGCGGGTCGTCCATCCGCTCGCCCACGCCGAACGCCACCGACGGGCTGGTGGGCCCGACGATCACGTCGCAGCGCTCGAACGCGCGCCGGAAGTCCTCGGCGATCAGCGTCCGCACCTTCTGGGCCTGTCCGTAGAAGGCGTCGTAGTAGCCGCTCGAGAGGGCGTAGGTGCCGATCATGATGCGCCGCTGGACCTCGGGCCCGAACCCTTCCGCGCGGGTCTGCTCGTACATCGAGGTGATGTCGTCGGCATCGACCCGCAGCCCGTAGCGCACGCCGTCGAAGCGGGCGAGGTTCGCGCTGGCCTCGGCCGGAGCGATCAGGTAGTAGGCGCTGAGGGCGTACTCGGCGTGGGGCAGGTCGATGTCGACCACGGCCGCGCCGAGCTCGACGGCCTGGCGCAGGTTGGCGTCGATGACCTCCCGCACCTGCGGGTCGATGCCCTCGTCCATGAACTGGCGCGGCAGGCCGAGTCGCACGCCGTCGAGCCGCTCGCTGCGGGTGACCTCGACGGGCTCGTGCAGGCCGGTGGAGGTTGCATCGCGCGGGTCGCGACCGGCGATGATCGAGAGCAGCACCGCACAGTCGTCGACGGTGCGGGTCATCGGCCCGACCTGGTCGAGCGAGCTGGCAAACGCCACGAGCCCGAACCGGGAGACTGCCCCGTAGGTCGGCTTGAGCCCGACGATCCCGCAGAGCGCTGCGGGCTGGCGGATCGAGCCGCCGGTGTCCGAGCCCAGCGCCCAGGGGGCGTGGCCGGCCGCCACGGCTGCCGCCGATCCGCCGCTGCTGCCACCGGGCACCCGGGATGGGTCCCAGGGGTTGCGCACGGGCCCGAAGTACGAGGTCTCGTTGGAGGAGCCCATCGCGAACTCGTCCATGTTGGCCTTGCCGAGGCTGACAAGTCCTGCCTGCCGGCAGGCTGCCACTGCCGTTGCGTCGTAGACCGGGCGGAAGCCCTCGAGGATCCGCGAGCCACAGGTGGTGGGCATGTCGCTGGTCGAGAGCAGGTCCTTGGTCGCGATCGGCACCCCCGCCCACGGGCCGCTCGCGTCGCTCGCGGCCTCCGCCTGGGCACCGGTGGCGGCCGCATCGACGTGGATGTAGGCGTTGATCCCGTCGCTATCAGCCGCGATCCGCTCGAGGTAGGCCTCGGCCAGCTCGACGGCAGTGGCCTCGCCACCTGCGAGCAGCTTCGCAGCCCCGGCGGCGTCGAGGGCGGTGAGGTCGGGCGCGCTCATGACTGCATCCTCGGCACGGAGAACTGCCCGTCGGTGACCCGCGGGGCGTTGGCGATCGCCTCGTCGTGGTCGAGGCACTCGTGGGGCTCGTCGGCGGCGTGGACGCCGTGCAGGTCGAGCACGTGGGTGGTGGGCTCGACACCCTCGAGGTCGAGCTCGGCGATGCGGCCCACGTGGTCGAGGATCCGGTCGAGCTCGCCGGTGATCCGTGTGGCATCGTCGTCGGTGATGTGCAGCCGGGCCAGGCGGGCCACGTGGCGCACGTCGTCAGCGGAGATCGTCATGGCCGCCAGCCTACCAACCAGTCGCGATCAGCCGATCTCGACGATCTCACCGTCCTTGCCGAGCTCCACGATCTCACCGTCGCCTCCGAGCTCGATGACCTCGCCGTCCCCGTCGAGCTCGACGATATCGCTGCCCCCGCCCCCGGTGACGCTGCGCTCGACGCTCCCGCATGCGACCGGCCCGTCGGCCGAGCTGACGACGATCGAGTGTGGCTCGGTCACGAGCACGTCGAGGTCGGCCTGGACCACCGTGACCGAGACGCCATCGGCAATGTCGGCCAGCTCGTAGGCGACCTCCGAGTCTGGCGCGTCGCATGACCCGCTCACCACCGCAGCTGCTCCCTCGGGGATGGTGACCTGCAACAGGACCTCGACCTCGTCGTCCGGGGCCGGAACGATGCGGGCCGTTCCCGTGGGGCCGTCGACCTGCAGTGGCAGGAGCACGGCGCCAGGACCATCGGGGCCGTTGGGATCAGCAGCGGATGCCGCTCCCTCGTCGGGGCCGGGGTCGGTGTCATCACCGCCACATGCCGCGAGCCCGAGGGCGAGCAGGCAGGCGAGCAGGAGCATGGGCAGCAGTCGGGACTGGTCGTTCATTGGTACCTCACGAGGTCGCTGTCGGGGTCGATGCCGCCCCGCAGGGCAGCGCAGGTGATCGTGTTGGCAACGAGCATGGCAACGGTCATCGGGCCCACGCCACCGGGCACCGGGCTGAGCACCCCGGCCACGGGCGCGACCGACGCAGCGTCGACGTCGCCCACGAGGCCGGCATCGGTGCGGTTGATGCCGACGTCGATCACGCAGGCACCGGGACGGACCATGCTGCCATCGATGAGTCCTGCCCGCCCCACGGCCACGACGAGGATCTCGGCCTCGCGCGTGTGGCGGGCGAGGTCCTGCGTGCCCCGGTGGCAGCAGGTCACCGTGGCATCCCGGTTGAGCAGCAGGGCAGCCATGGGCTTGCCGACCATGGTCGAGCGCCCCACGACCACCGCGTGGGCCCCCGCAACCTCGACCCCTGCGGCGTCCAGCAGCGCCATCACGCCCTGCGGCGTGCAGGACGCCCACCGCGCGCGTCCGGCAAGGGTGAGCCCGAGGTTGGTCGGGTGCAGGCCATCGGGGTCCTTGTCCGCTGGCACCAGCGCCAGCAGGCTGGCCGCATCCATCCCGGCCGGCAGCGGGAGCTGCAGTAGGATCGCATCGACGTCGGGATCGGCGGCGTCCTGCCGGATGCCCGCCGCGATCGAGGACGGGTCCGCGTCGGCAGGGTGGCGCCGCTGCAGGGAGCGCACACCGGCTTGCGCGCATGCCTCCTCCTTGCTGGCGACGTAGACGGCTGACGCCGGGTCGTCCCCGACCAGCCAGGTCGCCAGGGTCGGGGCACGCCCGAGGTGCCCAGCCAGCTCGGCTGCGCGCTCGGCGCTGCGGGCGTGGACCGCGGCGGCCAGCCCATGGCCATCGAGGATGCGCGCCCCCTGCGTCACGACCCGTCCTCGCGGGGAACGTCGCCATCGCCATCGCTGGCCTCACCGGCAGGGACCGCCTGCGCCTGGTCCCGGCGCTGCCAGCAGGTCATGCGGAAGACCTCGCCACCACGGATGCGGGTGACCTGCTCGACCTCCACCCGGTCGACGATCCCGGCCTCGAGCTCGACGGGCCCGGCCCCGTCGACGCTGCGCAGCAGCTCGATCAATGTGCGCTGGGTCGCGAGCTCGAGGACCAGGACCGCATCGGCCACGATGACGGCGCCACCTCGCTCTCCGACCCCCAGGCGCCCACGGCCGTCCTCGAGCGTCCGCTGGCAGGGCAGCAGCGGAACCAGCGCCTCGAGGTCACCACGGGATGCGGCGACGTAGGCCTCGAGCTGGTCCTCCCCGAAGCGCGCGGGCCGCGCATCGATGCCCACGGCGCGCACGGTGTCGATCGCCAGCCCGGCTGCCCAGTCGCGGCTGCTGAAGACCCGCTGCCCGGCGACCGCTGCGCGGGCCTCGGGCTCGAGCGGCAGGGGCAGCTCCGACAGCGCGAGGCGCTCGCGGGCATCGCTGCCGGGCAGCGTCGCAACCGAGCCCATCAGCGACACCAGCGCGACGGCGCCGAGCGCTGGGATGCGGATCGCTGCCAGCCGGCTGCGCTCCAGCTCCTGCTCGGCGGCCTCGTCCCCGTCCGCCGGTGCCGGTGGGCCCGCTTCCAGCGGGGTGAGTGCCTGGGCCAGCGCAGGGATCGCAGCCACCGCAATCCAGGGAAGGAGCCAGCCGGCAAGCGGCAGGAGCACCGTCAGGACCAGGATCGGCAGGAGCTGCTGCCAGCCGAGCCGGCCACGCGCCACGCCCCACCCGAGGA
>SKUG01000192.1 GCA_007122215.1 Thermoleophilia bacterium
ATCGGCGTCAAGTATAGGTCGCCGTCCACTGCATCCCGCCCGGGTCGCGTCGGATGCGTCCTTCCCGGGTCAATCCAGTGGCCCCGGTGCGACAGGGTTGCCGGCTCGCTGCTTCACCGGACCGAACCGGGGGAATGCCCCACGACAGGCCCGGGAGACGACGCCATGCCGACCATGGGCTGCCACGCGAACCGACCGTCCATGGAGGGACACCATGTCACAGCGAATCCGAATCCGTGTGCTGCCCGACCCGAACTCGCCCGGGGTCCGACGGGTCCGCCGGCAGCGCCAGGCCCGTGCGCGCCGGCAGCAGCGGATGCAGCAGGCTGCGCTGCAGCAGCAGCGGCTCCTGGCCTATCAGCAGGCATACCTCCAGCAGGTCCTCGGGCTCCCTGGCGGGATGATGCCAGCGTTTCACCCAGGGGCCACGTGGGGCGTCGCGCCCTCCGGGCCGTCCCATGCCTTCGCGCCGCTCCTGCAGGGGCTCGGCGGGGTCGGGCTGCTGCCGGGAATGGGAAGCATGGCGGGGTGCCACGCCCCTGGCGCCATGGGATTCATGTCGGGAGGGTGGGGGCCCTGACCCGGCGTCAGAGACAGCGCTGGCTGTCTGCAACGTCGGTCCCGAGCCGGCAGACCACCTCGCCGTTGACCCATGCCGTGAGCTCGTAGCGGGTGTCGCCGATGCGCCGGTAGGTCAGGCCGGCGCGCCTGGCGTCCCCATGCTCACCCAGCACGACGAGCCCCTGTGACACGCCACCCGGCGGCGTGCGTACGTAGCCGGCACGGCCATGCTGCATCACCGGACGCGGGCCTCGATCACGAGAGGCCGCGGGCCACGTTGCCGAGCCGATCTCCCCCGGGGCATCTCCGGCGTGGTCCCGTCGGTACTGGTCGATGGCAGAGTCGTAGGTGTGCGCCGCCTCGACGACCGATCGCACCAGGGCGGCACGCTGGGCATCGGCCCAGCCCCACATTCCCATGGCGATCAGGGCAGCCGCGAGCACCATCACGAGGATGAGCTCGACCAGCGTCACCCCGTCCTCGCGACGGGCGGATGCTGCTGTCGACGGCGGTTGCATGGTGGAAGGTGGGGCCGGCACGGTGCTCCATGCATCGGCCCGTTCCCCGCACTCCTTGAGCGTTTCCGGAGGCCACCACCGGCATCGATGTCACGAGCAGGGGCCGAGGTGCAGGTTTTCCTCAAGGTTTTGGGGCATGCTGCCGATACTGCAAGGGTCCCCGACCCTGAGGTCCACGGTGCCCTTCCCCGGACACCACATCCCACATGCGCGGGCGCCCCTGCAGCGCTCGTCGAGCCGATGGTCGTCGTGCCCCGGCTTCACGATGATCGAGCTGCTGGTGGCGATCACGCTCTTCTCCATCGTCATCGGCATCGTCGTCCAGGCCCTGTCCACCGGACTCCAGGGGACGTCGAAGGCGACGGTCGTTCGGGATGCCCAGGAGTACGCACTGCGCACCACCGAGGCCCTGCAGGCAGACGTGCGCTCCCTGCGGGCCCACGACCGCAACGCGATGTCGATCCGCGAGCCCCAGTCGCTCCAGGGGTGGGTCCAGCATGGCGAGCCCCAGCTGCACGCCGCCACCCGACGCCCGCTCGACCTCGTCGAGGTGCACGCCGCGACGCCGACGCGGTTTGCGTTCCGCGCCGATGTCTCCCAGCGGCTCAGCCCCGTCCCGGGACAGGCAGAGTGCGTCACGTACGACCTCACCACCACCGGGCAGGGAACCGAGCTTGCCCGCTACGTCTCCGGCTACGGCGGGGCGTGCCCGAGCACGACCGGCGAGCGAACCGTCCTGATCCCCCGGCGGCCCCGACCCGCATGGCTGGAGGATGGGGCAGGCCCGGGCTTCGAGTACGACCTGATGTGCAGCGTCAACACCTGCCCGGGATTCGCGGCGTTCCCGCTGAAGACGCCCGGAGATACCAACCACTGTGCGGTCCGCAGGGCCTCGACGGTCACCGGCACGGCCCGGAACTGGATCGTCGCGGTGGGATTCCGCTTCTCCGCGCCGGCCTCCCGCGGTGGCAGCACCCAGGAAGCCGTCTCCGAGGCCAGCTCGGTGGCCTCGATCCGCACACGGCTCCAGCACGACTACCTGTTCGCCCTCGGATGCGAGAACCGCGCGACGTGAGCCCGACCCACGACATCCGCGCCGAGCATGGAGCCGCACTGCTGGCCGTGATCGGGTTGATGTTCGTCGTGGCGTCGCTGATCGCGATCATCTCCGCGACCAGCATCTCGACCGTCGACCGGGCGCAGCAGCGAACCGAACGGGTCCTCGGCCGGAACCCGGTCGATACGGGCATCACCTCCTACATGGCTGCGCTGGAGGGGCTGGAGGCTGGCGAGCACACCGGGTTCCTGATGGGGCCGGAGACGCTCGACAAGCTGGAGTCCAACGGCTACCTGCGCGTCCCGAACGAGAACCTCCCCGAGGGCTTCCGGGTCGTCGACCAGAGCATCCCGCAGGGACACCGGTACGCGATGCGCCGAACCATCAGCGACGACCCCCGCGCCGGGACCGTCCATGGCTACTGGCAGATGTACGCCCTGCTGCCACCGACGTACGAGCCCGGCGTTGGCGGACGCGTGCTCGCCTACTTCCGCGGCTGGATCCAGTCCGAGGGCGGCACCGTCATCGGACAGCCCGAGATGGTCCGGGCCGAGCTGCGACCCGGCCGATTCAGCGACTACCAGATGGTCAACAACGGCGCGCTCAACTTCGGCGCTGGCGCCACGATCGACGGGCCGATCCACAGCAATGGCATCACCGGGAACCGGATGACCGGCGCGATGACCGTCGGCGGTCACGTCATCGCCACCAACCCCTCGACGGTCTGCCTGCCCGGAGCTGTCTTCTCCACCGCAAACGGCTCGATCCGGGGATGCCCCGGCGTGGAGGCCAACGAGGACACCGGAAACGTGATCAGCCTGCTGCGCGTCCGCCACATGATGGAGACGATTCGCTCGAAGGGGCTCTGCGGCTCCAGCACCCACGTCCAGGTGGTGTGCTTCGTGCGGCGCGACCCCACCGAGGGCAACTACCGGGTCGAGCTGCACGCGGGCGGGCTGCGGGTGCTGAACCCGACCGGCTGCGACGGGGCGAACTGCTCCTTCTCCCCCGGCGGCTCGGCGAGCATCCCCTCGCGCGAGGGGGCCTTCGTCTGGTTCGATCGCGGGGTCAACGTGGCCTGCGGTGGCAGCTGCGACCTCGGTGCCGGCCAGCGCCTGACGATCGCCTCGTTCGCCCGTGACGACAGCTCCGACTACCGCCAGTCGATCAACGCGCACTCGATCCACGTGCACGAGTCGCTCGGCTCGGGAACCTCACCCCTCTCGAGCCTCGGGCTGATCGCCCAGGGCGACATCACGCTCGTCATGGACGAGGACGATCCGGAGGCCCAGATGGGAACCTGCCCGTCACAGCTGCACGCAGCGATGATCTCGGCCGGCGGTGGCATCTCGATCCCGGGCCGGTGGATCGTCCCCTCCTACGAGGCAGGCGTCGCGGGCAACACCTGCCCCAGCATGCTCTTCCACGGATCGCTGGTGTCCCACTTCCCGCCCACGATGATGATCCTCCGCGGCAATGGCGAGAACATCGGATACGAGCAGCGGACCTACCGCTACGAGCCACGCTTCTACGACAACCCGCCCCCGTTCTACCCGACGACGGGTCCGTGGCAGGTCTACGACTACCGGGATGCTGACCTCGGCTGCTTCGATGCCGCCGGCCAGATCCGCGGTGACCGGGAGGGATGCCGATGATGCCCATGCGCTGCACGATACGAGGGGGCAGGTCCGAGGACGGCTTCACGATCATCGAGGTGATCGTCGCGGCACTGGTCGCAGCCGTCGTCCTCGCCGGCCTGGCGATGGCCATGGGCTCGGGCGGTGGCCTGCAGTCGGATGCGAAGGTCAAGGCCCGGATGGCATCGACCGCGGAGGCCGTCCTCGAGGGCCTGCGGTCCGAGCGCAGCTGGATGGATGGGTGCGAGGACCGGCTGGACCAGCGCCAGGACCTGCGCGAGCGCGTGAACCCGAACCTGCTGCTCGACCAGGTCAACGAGGTCCGCTACGAGCTCGAGGCATACGCAGTCGCACGTGACTACGAGATCGACGGGATCGGCGTCGACGACGTCGACGGGCTCACGTGTGACGGGTTCGAGATGTATGTCCGCGTGGCCATCCCGGAGACGGCCTCCGCGCGCCTGCGCGGCATGCCGCCCCTCGAGATCCGCACCACGATCGAGCGCTCGGGCACGGTTGCCAAGGGAGCGCTGGTGGTCGAGGTGTGCTCGGTCATGAACCAGCGCGACGACCGCATGCGGCTTGGCGGCTGCGCCGTGCGCCCCCAGGGCAACAGCGAGGTGCGAGGCAACTTCTCCCGCATGGTCGGCTGCCAGCGCGCGGCCAACTGCACCGAGTTCGATCGGGCAGCGGTGCTGGACCCGCATCGCCGGGATGCCAGCGTCTACGTGGCGTCGGAGCGCATCGACGTTCCCTTCACGATCGCCGGCCCCGAGACCCGCTCGAGCGCAGACGCCAAGGTGATCGCCCCCGGGCTGTACCTCTTCACCGACCTCACCTCCGGCGACTACGAGGTCCGGGCTCCCGCCACCGCCAGCGCATCCGGCCGCTCGATGGTGCGCTGGTACGAGCAGGAGATGCCATCGACGGGAAGCCCGACGCGCCACACGCGGGTCAGCGTGCAGTTCGGCAACCGCAGCGCCGCGCTGCTGGCCTACCGACCGCAGGAGTCCGATGCAGAGATCGAGGTGCAGCTGCGTCGGCAGG
>SKUG01000231.1 GCA_007122215.1 Thermoleophilia bacterium
CACCCCTGCACCCCTGCACCCCCGCTCACCCGATCCGCGTACGAAACAGCACCGCATGCGCACCCGATCCTCCGCGGATCCCCAGGCCACCGCACCCACGCCCGATCCGCGTACGAAAACGCACCCCCACGATGCTGAATCGTCCGCGGATCGCCCCCAGCGCCCCGCGGGCCGCCCGTTATCATGGGCGACATGATCGTTGTCACGAGCACCCACGAAGGCTTCCTGTCCAACAGCTACCTGGTGGGGTCGGGTGAGGGCGGGGACGCCATCATCATCGACACCGGCGGGCCGATGGAGCCGCTGCTGGTGGCGCTCGACGAGCACGACCTCGAGCTGCAGGCAATCTTCAACACGCACGACCACCAGGACCACACGACCTTCAACGTGGAGTGGCTCGGGCGCCACGACGTGCCCCTGCACACCGCGAGCTCGCTCAGCGACGGGCAACGGCTCGGGTTCGGGGAGCTGGAGGTGCAGGTGCTGGCCACCCCCGGGCACGTCCCCGAGCACGTGGCGCTGGTGGTCGGCGGCGAGGCGGTCTTCACGGGCGATGCACTCTTTGCCGGCTCGGTCGGCGGCACCCTGCACGGAGGCCCGGACGGCTACGAGCAGCTGCGCACCTCGGTGATGGACCAGCTGCTGGCCCTGCCGGATTCCATGCGGGTGTGGCCGGGCCACGCCGAGCCCACCACGATCGGGGACGAGCGTGCGACCAACCCCTTCGTGCGGTTCTGGGCGCGGGGCGAGCGCAACGCCGACGAGGAGGTGCACGTTGCCGGGCACCCGGCGACCGTGCACGTGATGGCGCGCGACTACGACGGCGGGCAGAAGGCGCTGGTGGGCATGGCCGACGGCAGCTGGGCGATCGTCGGCGGATCCAGCCTCGAGCATGACGCCGCCAGCGCCCTGACGAGCTCGAGGACCTGATGCTGATGCGCCCGCGCCGCGCAGCCACGACCCTGATCGCCGGATGCCTGCTGGTTGCGGCATCGCTGGTCGCTGCCGGCTGTGCCGGCAGCGACGATGCCGACGACGATCCCACCCCGCCCGCTGCCACCAGCGGCCAGGACACGAGCAGCGGCGGTGGGGGCGAGGTCGATCGGGCAGAGCCGATCGAGGTGACCTCCCCCGAACCGTTCGACGAGGTCGTGCGCACGATGCGTTTCGAGGGGCGCGCGAGCGTGCCCGAGGCGACGGTGCAGTGGCGGCTGGTGCGTGGCGAGGACGAGGTGATGGCCGAGGGGTTCGTCACCGCCGACTGCGCGGCGCCGTGCCGTGGGGACTTCCGGGAGGACGTGCCGCTGATCGACACGGTCGAGCCCGGCAACTACACCCTGCTGGTGTGGGGCCAGCGGCAGGGTGACATCGATGAGGGCGATCCCACCGCGGGGCGGATCGGGTTCCTGGAGATCCCGATCACGCTGTATGCCGAGCAGCCCGGGGAGCTGCCCGAGGGCGAGTTCGAGCAGGTCGACCCGACCCTGCGCCCCCCGGAGGCGCCGGACGTCGGCGACCGCTAGCGAGCCGCCCAGGGCTCGCGCACACGCGGCACATGCGCGAGCGATGCGCGTCACCACACCCCGATTTTCCCCCACCAGGTGGGGGAAAGTTGCTTGGGTGTGGTGACGCGGCCGTTACGGCACTGCCCCGATTTTCCCCCACCTGGTGGGGGAAAATCGGGGTGTGGGGCGGCTCAGGATGCCGAAACGCCCAGGGCCTCGCGCACGATGCGGTCCTGGTTGACCATGTGCCGCGCCGTGTAGCCCTCGCTGGTGGATGCGCGGCGCGGACGCCCGACGTACTCGAGCTCGCCGACCTGGTCCGGCAGCAGCGGCCGCAGCCGCGGGAACACGTACGGGGCCGGGCCGAAGTTTGCCGGCTCCTCCTGGGCCCACACGACCTCGCGCAGGTTCGGGTACGACTCCAGCAGCGCCGACACCTGCTTCTTCGGGAACGGGTAGAGCAGCTCGAGCCGTGCCACGGCCGTGCCGGGTGCCTCCGCCGCCGCCGGATGGGCGACCAGGTCGTAGTAGAGCTTGCCCGAGCAGATCACCAGCCGCTCGACCGCTGCCCGGTCCTCGATGCGCCGCGGATCCTCCAGCACCCACTCGAACCGGCCCTCGGCGAGCTCGGTCAGGGTCGAGGTCGCGAGCTTGTGGCGCAGCAGGCTCTTCGGGGTCATCACCACCAGCGGCCGCGGCTTGGCCACGAGCGCCTGTCGACGCAGCACGTGGAAGACCTGCGCCGGGGTGGTGCAGTTGACGATCCGGCAGTTGCCCTCGGCAGCATCGGCCAGGAAGCGGGCCAGGCGCGCGTTGGAGTGCTCGGGGCCGTTGCCCTCGTAGCCGTGCGGCAGCAGCAGCGTCAGCCGGCTCTCGTAGCCCCACTTGACCAGGCCACTCATCAGGAACTGGTCGATGATCACCTGGGCGCCGTTGACGAAGTCTCCGAACTGGGCCTCCCAGAGCACCAGCGACCCCGGATGCTCCACGCTGTAGCCGTACTCGAAGCCCATCGCCCCGGCCTCTGACAGCGGGCTGTTGTGCAGCTGGAACGGCGCCGTGGACTGGGGCAGCTCCACCATCGGTGAGTAGAGCTCCCCCGTCTCGGCATCGTGCAGCATCATGTGCCGGTGCGCGAAGGTGCCGCGCTCGGAGTCCTGCCCGGTGAGCCGCACCGGAACGCCGCCCGCCAGCAGCGAGCCGAACGCCAGCGCCTCGGCGGTGCCCCAGTCGATGGTGCCGTCGTCGAGCATCGCGATGCGGCGGTCGAGCTGGCGCTTGAGCTTGGGGTGGATCGTGAAGCCTTCGGGCACCTGCAGCAGCGACTGCTTGACCTCCCGCAGCAGCTCGGCCGGCACGGTGGTGTCGGGCTCGTCCGAGCGGGTGCGGTCGACGTAGTCCTGCGTGGTGTCCGCGTCGAACTCGTCGGTTGCGTTCTCGGCCTGTGCCTTGACCCGCTCGTGGATCGACGCGAGCTTGCCGTAGTAGTCGTCGTAGAGCGCCTGTGCCTCGGCAGTCGTGGTGATGCCGGCGGCCTCCAGCGCCTCGGCGTACTGGCGGCGCACCCCGGTGTGCTCCTTGATGCCCTGGTACATGCGCGGCTGGGTGTAGGCCGGCTCGTCGCCCTCGTTGTGGCCATGGCGGCGGTAGCCGATGAGGTCGATCACGACGTCCTGGCTGAACCGCTCCCGGTAGGCCATCGCCAGGCGCACGGCGGCGATGCAGGCCTCGGGGTCGTCGGCGTTGACGTGGATGATCGGGATGTCGAAGCCCTTGGCCAGGTCGCTCGCGTAGCGGGTGGAGCGTCCCTCGTGCGGCAGGGTCGTGAACCCGAGCTGGTTGTTGGCGATGAAGTGGACCGTCCCGCCCACGGCGTAGCCATCGAGCGCCTGCAGGTTGAGGGTCTCGGCGACGATGCCCTGCCCCGGGAAGGCGGCATCCCCATGGATCAGGATCGGCATCGCCTGGCTGGTGTCGTGGGTCATGCGCGAGCCCTCGGCCACCGTCTGGTGGGCGCGGGCCCGGCCCACGACCACGGGGTTGACGGCCTCGAGGTGGCTCGGGTTGGCCGTCAGCGCAACCGAGATCGGGCCGTACGGGGTGTCGTACTCGCCGTGGGCACCATGGTGGTACTTGACGTCGCCGGTGCCGCCCTTGGGCTTCTTGGTCTCGCCGATCAGGCGGTCCTCGGCCTCGAACTCGCGCAGCACCGAGTCGTAGGGCTGGCCGATGATGTGCGACAGCACGTTGAGGCGCCCGCGGTGCGCCATGCCGAGAACGGCAGACTTCACGCCGGTCTTGGCGGCGATGCCCAGCGTCTCGGCGAGCATCGGCACGAGCATGTCGAGGCCCTCGACCGAGAACTGCTTGTGGGTGATGTAACCGCGGCGCACGTAGCGCTCGAAGGCCTCGGTGCGGGTGAGCTGGTCGAGCAGGCGGATGCGCTCCTCGCTCGAGAGCGGGCGCTGGTGCTCGCCGGACTCGATCATCCGCCGCAGCCAGGTGCGCTCCTCGTGCGAGGAGATGTGCTCGATCTGGTAGGCGATCGTGCCGCAGTAGCGCTCCTCCAGCGCGGGGATCGCGTCGGCGAGGTTGTCGGCGTCGACGTTGATGCGCAGGAGGCTGGTGGGGATCGTGCGCATGATCTCCTCGGTCAGCCCGAGGTTCGCGGGCTCCATCGAGGGATCCCCGGGCGGCACCGCACCGAGCGGGTCGAGGCGGGCGGCGAGGTGGCCGTGGGTGCGGTAGGCCTTGACCAGCGCCATGGCGGCGGCAACCGAGGCGAGCTCCTCCGGGCTGGTGGTGACCTTCGCCGTGGGAACCGTCTCGAAGTCGCCGGTGGGCTGGGTGTGGCGCTCGGAGCGGCGCGCATCGTGGTCCGAGCCGGAGATCTTGGCAGGGGCAACGGCGCCCGGCATGCGGATCGACATCGTCGCATCGGTCGGCAGTGGGGCGGCGGATGCAGCGGTCGCCGATGCGGCCGCGGACGCTGCCGGAGCCGGAGCCTCGGCAGCCTCGGCAGCCTCGGCAGCCGCGGCGGAAGCGCTGGCGGGCAGGCCCAGCGCCTCGCGCACGCCCTCGTAGAAGCCCTCCTCGCCCTGCAGCAGGCGATCGACCGCGCGCAGGAACTCCCCGGACTCGGCGCCCTGGATGACGCGGTGGTCGTAGGTGCTCGTGACCGTCATCACCTTCGACACGCCCAGCTCGGCCAGCCGCGCCGGATCGGCGTCAGCGAACTCGGGCGGGTAGCCGATCGCACCGGTCGCGACGATCGTGCCGGTGCCCTGCATCAGGCGCGGCACGGAGGCAAC
>SKUG01000167.1 GCA_007122215.1 Thermoleophilia bacterium
CGGCCTGGGTCGCTGCGGCGGCAGCGCCCGGCATCCTCCATCGCATCGTCGACGGCAGCGCCGTGGGAACGCGGTTCGTGGCCGGCTCGCGGGGTGGTTCCTCCTTCAAGCTCTGGCTGCAGCACGCCACGCCCGTGCGGGGGCAGCTGCAGCTCGATGCAGGGGCAGTGCGTGCGCTGCGCAGTCGCGGCGCCAGCCTGCTGGCGGTGGGCATCGCCGGGGTCCAGGGGCAGTTCGGGAGCGGCGATGCCGTGGAGCTCGTCGAGGACGGAACCGGGCTCGTGGTGGGCAAGGGACTGACCCAGCTGGATGCAGCCGAGCTGGAACGCGCCATCGTCGAGCACGGCGCCGGCGTCGAGGCCGGGACGCCGCGTCGGAGCTCCCCGGTCGTGGTGCACCGCGATGCGCTCGTGCTCCTGGGCGATCCTGGCTGAGCGGCAGTGCGATGGCAGGAGCGGCCGCTGCCGTGGCCGGACGCGGACGGGTGCGGGCATCCGGCCCGACAGGCAGCCCTCGAGGACGCGATATCCGGTCGCGATGCGCTTCCTCGCCACACAACGCGTCATGACCCCGCTGGGGCCAACGTTCGTGCCCACGGGCCTGCGCTGGAACACCGGTGGCATCCCGCCGCCACCTCCCGGGATCACCGAGCCGGCCGAGCGAGCCGCGGTGTACCGGGTGCAGTCTCGGCGGAATCCAACCTCCGACGAGGTCGCCCGCTACCTCGATCGGCGCGGCCAGATGGGGATGTGGTTCGACCTTGCCCGCCAGTACCGGCACGCTGCCGGCCCCGTCGCCGGCTGGGCCGGCACCGCCCTCATGGGTGCCGCGATGGGCATTGCCGCCCTGCGCTCATGGGGTGCCAAGAACACCTATCGCCGGGCTCGCCCTTACCAGGTGGACCCGGGCGTCCAGCTGCTCGTCAAGGACCAGCACGGCAATGCGTCGTATCCATCAGGGCACGCCACGAGCGCGGCTGCTGCCGCGACCGTGCTGTCGATCCTCTGGCCGCTGCGCGCCCAGGAGTTTCGCTACTGGGCCAACGAGGTGGGCCGCTCCCGGATCTACGGGGGCGTGCACTACCCGTCTGACGTCGCCGTGGGCCTTGCCCTCGGCGAGCAGGTTGGCTGGCAGCTGGCGGGCTGGATCCGGCGCTAGCTCGCCAGCGTATCGAGGCTCTCGGGGAGGGCGGCCTCCACGTATGCCTCGAGCAGCTGGAACTGGGGAGCGAAGTTCGCCTGGAAGGTGGCCAGCGGCATGGTGAACATGTCCATCAGGCCGCCCTGTGCTGCCTCCTGGGGCCCTGCGAAGACGACGCGTTCCTCACCGGGGACCAGGTCGGCGCCGGGCTGGTGGGCGGTTGCGTGCTGGAGCAGGTCGACGCCGGCCAGTGACTGCGCGAACGCCGTCAGTGCGGTGCGCTCGGCGGGGCTCACCTCGCCCGTGATGGTCTCGCTGACGGGCTCGCCGAGCATGGTGCCCGAGAGCGTCGCGTGGGAGGGGACGTTCTCCATGCCGGTCGGGATCCAGATGTCGGCCCGGACGTCGATGCCGAGCTCTGGCATGGTCTCGCGAGCCTGGAGCTGGAAGGTCAGCGGCACGTAGCCGACAGGGGCGGGGGCAACGGTCATGGTGATCATCCTTGATCGTCGGTGGAGCATCCCCAATCCCGTGGGGAGCCTCTGGATCCGGTCAGGCTACCACTCGCGGGAGGCCTGCTCATGAACCATGGCAGTGCGGGACGGTGACCTGCAAGGACGCTGGGCCAGCCGTCGCCGGGCCGAGGTCAGGCCGGGGCTGCTGCGGCGGGTTCGGCATGGTCGTCGGGGAAGGCTGCGCGCTGGTAGTCCTCCAGCAGGCCGGCCTGGACGGCGAACTGCTCGTGGAAGGTGTCCAGCGGCATGGCGTACAGGTCTGCCTGTCCACCCTGCGGTGCCTCTCCGGGGCCCGTGAAGACGATGCGCTGCTCGGTCGGGCCGAGGCCGGCTCCAGGCTCGTGGGGCACGGCATGCTGGAGCAGGTCAACGCCGGCGAGTGACTGCGCGAACGCGGTCAGCGCGGTTCGCTCGGCGGGGTTCATCGCCCCGTGGCGTGTTGCGTCGACGGGCTCGCCAAAGAGGTTTCCGGAGATGGCCTTGCGTGATGGCACGCCCTCCATGCCCGTCGGGATCCACGTATCGACGCTGACGTCGTAGTTGTGGACCGCGTCGACGTCACGCCACTGGAGCGAGAACGTGAGGGGAACGTAGCCTGCAGGTGCCGGTGCAACGGTCATGTCGCCATCCTTGACGTAGTTTCCGTCGCCCGCGAGCTGCGAGCGATCCGTGGTGGCAGGACGCTAGCAGGTGTCGATGTGCAGCAGTTCCGGAGCGCTGGCGGGAGTGGCCACGGTGGCCAGCCAGGTGTCCGCAGCAGGCCGTGCCGGCCTCGGCGGTATGCTTCCGCGGACGATGCACGCGCACGCGGCAAGGACGGGACGATGAGCGAGCAACCGGCAGGGCGGCAGGCCACGATGGCGGCGTACGAGCCAGCCGTGGTGGAGGCCAGGTGGCAGCAGGCATGGGCCGAGGCGCGGGTTGCGGAGGCAGGCGGCCCGGACGACGAGCGGCCCCGCGCGTACGTGCTGGAGATGTTCCCGTACCCGTCGGGGCGCATGCACATGGGGCACGTGAAGAACTACTCGGTCGGGGACGTCGTCGCGCTGCACCGACGCCGCATGGGCGACAACGTCCTGCACCCCATGGGCTACGACTCCTTCGGGCTGCCGGCAGAGAACGCCGCGATCAAGTCGGGCGGACACCCGAGCGAGGTCACCGCCCGCAACATCGCCGGGATCGACGAGGACTTCGCACACATGGGCTGGCTGCTCGACTGGAGCCGGCGGCTGTCCACCCACGAGCCGGAGTACTACCGGCACACCCAGCGGATCTTCCTCCAGCTCTTCGAGCAGGGCCTCGCCGATCGCCGGGATGGCCTGGTGAACTGGTGTCCGAACGACCAGACGGTGCTTGCCAACGAGCAGGTCGTCGACGGTGAGTGCGAGCGCTGCGGCACGGAGGTCGTGAAGCAGTCCCTCGAGCAGTGGTACCTGAAGATCACCGACTACGCCCAGCGCCTGCTCGACGACATCGACCGGCTCGGGGACTGGCCCGAGCGCGTCACGACCATGCAGCGCAACTGGATCGGTCGCTCCGAGGGCGCCGAGATCCGCTTCGAGGTGGAGGAGCTCGACCTGGAGCTGCCGGTCTTCACGACGCGGCCCGACACGCTGTTCGGTGCGACCTTCTTCGTGCTGGCACCGGAGCACCCGCTCGTGCCGGTGCTGGTGGGCGGCACCGACCATGCCGAGCCGGTGATGGAGTACGTGGCCCGCAGCCAGCGCCTTGGACAGGCCGAGCGCGAGGACGCAGAGCGCCCGAAGACGGGCGTGCCCACCGGACGCTTCGTGACCAACCCCGCCAACGGGGTGCGGATCCCGGTGTTCGTCGCCGACTACGTGCTGCCCGAGTACGGGACCGGTGCGATCATGGCGGTGCCTGCGCACGACCAGCGCGACTGGGAGTTCGCCCAGGCCTTCGACATCCCGGTGCGCCAGGTGATCACCCAGCAGGACGGCTCCACGGCGGACCTCGACGGCGACCGCTACAACACCGATGAGGAGCTGCCGCTGGTCACCCGGGAGGGGCGCCTGATCAACTCGATGCAGTTCAGCGGCCTCAGCGTCGATGAGGGCAGCCAGCGCATCATCGAGTGGCTCGAGGTCGAGGGCACCGGCAAGGGTGCCGTGAGCTATCGCCTGCGCGACTGGCTGATCAGCCGCCAGCGCTACTGGGGCTGCCCGATCCCGATCATCCACTGTGATGCCTGTGGGCCGGTCCCCGTTCCGGTGGAGCAGCTGCCAGTGCTGCTGCCGGATGTCAGCGACTACTCGCCGAAGGGCACCTCGCCGCTCGCCACGGCCGAGGAGTGGGTACGCGTGGATTGTCCCGCCTGCGGGGAGCCGGCCCGGCGCGAGACCGACACCATGGACACCTTCGTGGACTCGTCCTGGTACTTCCTGCGCTTTGCCGACCCACACAACCCTGACCAGCCCTTCGATCGGGAGCTTGCCGACCGCTGGCTGCCGGTCGACCAGTACATCGGCGGCGTCGAGCATGCGGTGCTGCACCTGCTCTACGCCCGGTTCCTGACCAAGGCCCTCCATGATGCCGGCTGGCTCGGGGTGGACGAGCCCTTCGCGAACCTCTTCACCCAGGGGATGGTCTGCAAGGACGGCGCGAAGATGAGCAAGTCCCGGGGGAACATCGTCGAGCCGCTGCCGTACGTGCAGCGCTACGGCGCCGACGCCCTGCGGCTGTACCTGCTGTTCGTGGGGCCGCCCGTGCAGGACGTCGAGTGGCAGGACAACGGCATCGAGGGCACGCGCCGCTTCCTCGATCGCCTCTGGCGCCTGGTGACGGGGGTCGAGGCGCGGTGGCAGGCGCTGGGCAACCCCGCCGGCGCGTCGAGTTGCCCGTCTCTGGAAGCGGTCGCGGGCAGCGAGGCGGCAGCGGCGGCAGCCCGGGCGGCACACGGTGCCATCCGCCAGGTCTCTGCGGACATCTCCCGGGACTTCCAGTTCAACACCGCGATCGCACGGCTGATGGAGGCCGTGAACACGGGCTCGCGGATCGTCAACGAGGCCGGCATCGAGGCGCTCGACGAGGTGGAGCTCGCTGCGGTTCGCTTCCTCTGCCAGTCCGTGACCAGCCTGCTGCAGCCGTTTGCCCCCCACATCGCCTGTGAGGCATGGGAGGTGATGGGTGGCAGCGA
>SKUG01000240.1 GCA_007122215.1 Thermoleophilia bacterium
ACCAGCGAGGCGACCCCGCGGGAGTTCACGCGGCTGCTCGGTCGCCGCGCGATCGTCGTCTTCATCTACCAGCCACGGAGCGAGATCGACGAGCTGATGCGCGAGCAGGTCAGGGCAGCGGTCAAGGCCGAGTCGGGGGTCGCCTACTTCGAGTATCGGCTGCAGCAGTACGAGTCCTACCGTGACATACCCGAGATCACGGGCGTGATGGATGCGCCGGCCGTCTCGATCATCGGGCGCAACGGCAACATCGAGAACTACTTCTCGAGCTACGTCGACGTGAACCTCCTGCGGATTGCCATCCAGGCAGCCAAGCTGCGACCCCGCGCCCCGGTCACCAACGTGGACGTCCAGGGTGGCGGCTCGGCAGCCGGAGCACCCGGTGCCGCCGACGCGGCCGCAGGCCTCGGGACCGAGCCGGATGCGGTGGACCCGGCAGGTGCCCCGCCGGCAGCGGGCATCGACCCGGTCACGGGCCTGCCCGCAGGCGGCGCCGAGGGAGCCTTCTGAGCCGCACGGCAGGCTGCCGGCGCGCCCCCTCACGCAGGGACGGGCTATGCTGGCACACATGTCCTCACTGGGTGAACACATCTCCCGGCCGCAGCTGCGGTACCTCGACGGGACGGTCGTCGAGGGACGCGCGGGCGGCGAGTGCGGCGACGTCGTCCAGGTCGTGCTCGACGTGGACGACGATGGGCGGATCCGCGGCGCTGGCGGGCGGGTCCACGGCCGGCACGTCGTGGCGGGCACGCTCTCCTGGCTGCTCGACGGGATCGAGGGGCTGGACCTGCTCGACGCTGCCCGGCGGGGGCTCGCGGCGCCGGATCGACGGGAGCAGGTCGCGCGGCTCGACCCCGGCGACCGCATCCGGGCGATGACGGCCGAGGATGCGCTGCACCACGCCATCGGCAACGCAGCGCTGGCCCGGGCCGCAGCGAGCCCGGATCCCCGCACGCTCGACCCCGTCGACGATCCGGCGGCGCCCCTGCTGGTGGCGATGAGCGGCGGGGTGGACTCGGCGGTCGCCCTGATCGACTCGGCTGCCGGGCAGGACGTCGTGGGTGCCACCCTCCGGCTCTGGGTGGATCCCGAGGCACCGGACCCGGAGCAGGCCTGCTGTGCCCCCGACTCGGTCCGTCGTGCCCGGCGGACCTGCCATGAGCGGGACATTCCCCACCTCTCGCTCGACATGCGCGAGGCGTTTGCCCACCACGTCGTGACGCCGTTCGTCGCTGCCTACGTGGGCGGCCTCACGCCCAACCCCTGCGTGGGCTGCAACGGCAGCTTCCGGCTGGATGCGCTGGTGCGGGTCGCGCGCTCGATGGGCTGCGCTGCCACCGTCACCGGGCACTACGTCCGGCGCAGCCAGCGTGGCGGCGTCGAGCTGATCCAGCGCGGCGTCGATGCCGGCAAGGACCAGTCCTACATGCTCGCCACGGTCCCGCCGGCCATCACCGCGCAGCTCCGGTTTCCCCTGGGAGGACGGAGCAAGCAGGACGTTCGCGCAGCTGCCAGCCGGGCCGGGCTCGAGCAGGCGGGCCTGCGGGAGAGCCAGGAGGTCTGCTTCCTCGGCGGTGGTGACTACCGCCGCTTCCTCGAGCGTCGTGGCGGCCTGGGGCGCCCCGGCCGGATCGTGGACGAGGACGGTCGCGAGCTTGCACGCCACGACGGCATCGCCCGGTTCACCCCCGGCCAGCGACGCGGGCTCGGCAACCTCGGGGGAGCGACGACCGGGCCCCGGTACGTCCGCGCGATCGACGGAGCAACCGGGACGGTGACGGTGGGCCCGGCCAGCTCGCTGGACGTTGGCACGGTGCGGGTCGCGGCAGCCACCTGGCACGCGGACCCTCCCGGATCGCTCCTGGCACGGTTCCGCTACCGGTCCTCGCCCGTCCCGGTCGAGGTCCACGACCTCGGGGACGGACGCTGGGACATCGTGGTTCCCGGCGGGGTCCGCGCCCCTGCCGCCGGCCAGGTTGCCTGCATCGAGGATGCCGAGGGGCGGATCGTCGGAGCCGGCACGATCATGCCCCGTGGGGGCACGCCCGGGCCCGGGTCCCCGAACCGACCGTAGCCGTCGCCGTTGCTAGCATCCATGGTGAGAGCGAGCGGGGACCGATGGACACGGACGTTGCCCAGAGCATCATGTGGCTGGCACTGGCCTTCCTCTGCGTGGCAGTGGGTGCCGGCCTTGGCTACCTGTTCTGGCGCGCGGGCCGCATGGTGCTGAGCATGGACGAGCTCGTCAGCGAGGTGGGGGAGCACGCCCTTCCGGTGGTGGACAAGCTGGGCGTCGGCATGGACACCGTCAACAGCCAGCTGCACAAGGTCGACATCGTCATGGACAGCGCCGTCGACGTCGCCCAGCAGATCGACACGTCCGTGCGGGCCGTCTCCTTTGCGGTCACCGAGCCCGTCCGCCAGGTGTCTGGCATGATGGCCGGGATGGGCGCGGCGGCCGGCAGCTTCCGGGCCGGGATGGCCGAAGACGGCGGGGGTGACGATGGCGCCCGACCATGACCCGACCGGGACCCGGGACGGTGCCATGGTGCAGCTCCTGGCAGCCGTGGCAGGAGCCGTGATGGCGCTGCTGCTGCTGCGGGCACGTACCCATTCGACCGCCGACGGGGTAGGGTTCCTGCGGGCGGTCGTGGACCTGCCTGCCGTGCTGGCCGATGACCTCGGTCGTGCGCGGTCGAGCGCGCGGGGTGCCCTCCGCGACGGACATGCAGCTGCCGAGGCGCGACGCCGCGAGGTCGACCGCATGCTGGCAGGGATTCCAAGCGAGGACCGAGATGACAGGGAGCAGTGAGACCATCGAGCTGACCTTGCCACGGTCACCCCGGTACTACGGGGTGGCCCGGATGGTGATCGGCGGGCTGGCCGCCGGGATCGAGCTGTCGTACGACGCGCTCGACGACCTGCAGCTGGCCATCGGCAGCCTGCTCGACAACCGGGACCTCCCCGGCGGTGACACCGTGGCCCTGCACGTGACGGTCACCGGCGATGGGGTCAGCGCGCGAATCGGGCCGTTCGCGCAGGGCAGCATGGCCGCGGCGTTCGCCGGCTCGTCGGCGTCCGGAGGCATCGACCTTGCGCGGCTGCTCGAGACCGTCGTCGACGAGGTCGTCACCGACGGTGATGGCGACGGTGACTGGATCGTCGTCACCAAGCGGGCGGTTGCGGCAGCATGACACGCAAGCGCGACGACATGATCACGGCAGGAAGCCTGCCGCCCTTCGAGGACCGGACCCTCGACACCGGTGCCGGCACCGATGCCGCCGACTCCCCGCAGGAGCCGGTGCGCAAGCCCAGCCACGATGGCAAGCTCGACCGGCAGCTGCTGGAGCGCTACCACCGTGACGGGAGCCTCGAGGCCCGCGAGCAGCTGATCGAGCTCTACCTGCCGCTGGTGCGGTCCCTGGCGCGACGCTACGCGTTCCGCGGCGAGCAGCTCGAGGACCTCGTCCAGGTTGGCTGCATCGGGCTGATCAAGGCCATCGATCGCTTCGACGTCGACCGTGGGGTCGAGCTCACCACCTACGCCACGCCGAACATCATCGGCGAGATCAAGCGCCACTTCCGTGACAAGGGATGGGCGGTGCGGGTGCCACGCGGCCTGCAGGAGCTCAACGTGCGCCTCTCCCGACTCGTGGAGGAGCTGACCGTCCAGCTGGAGCGCTCGCCCACGGTTGCCGAGCTCGCCAAGGCCGCGGATGCCACCGAGGAGGAGGTGGTCGAGGCGCTCGAGACCGGCCAGGCCTACTCGTCCGTGTCGCTCTCCCAGGGCCAGTCCGGTGGCGACGACGATGGCGGGGACTCGGATCCGCTCGACACCCTGGGCGCTCCGGAGCTGCAGTACGACGTCACCGAGGACCGCGCGATCCTCGCGCCGGGCTTTGCCGCACTCGACCAGCGTGAGCAGTACATCCTCCACCTGCGCTTCTTCCAGGGACTGACCCAGTCCCAGATTGCGAGCAAGGTCGGGATCTCCCAGATGCACGTCTCCCGCCTCATCCGCCGCTCGCTCGGCCGGATCCGGGAGGAGCTCGAGAGCCGCGGCGGCAGCGAGTTCGACGACTGAGCGATCACCTGGGGCGCCCCGCGGGGAGCCTGGGGGCTCAAGTTATCCACCAAGCTGCCGATTCCATTGGGGTGGCCAGCGTTGCACAGGGGTATCGGCATGTCCTCGGGGGCCTCGCTGTCCTGGCATGCTGGATGGCGGTGGCGACCGTCGCAGCCAGTGGTGCTGACGTGTCCGTGGAGATGCCCGTCTCGACGGTCGTGAGCATCGAGAACGCGTGCACGGCGGAGGAGTCGTGGAAGCTGGGGCCACTGCTGCCGGACGAGGTCGGCACCACGGCGGCCGGCGACGAGGCATGCACGTTCGCCGTCAGCTCCAACGTCGACGACGTCCGCGTCTACGTCTACCAGGCCGATCGACTCGGAACTGCGATGTCACGGACCGGAGGGAGCCACTCGTTGTTGAAATCATCGGCGCAGGCCGGCCTTGCCGCTGCCGCTGCGGTGGATCCGACCACGGCGGTCATGGTGGGAGGGTCGGGCCTCCTGCTGCGGTCGGTGGATGCAGGGCTGACGTGGGCGACCATGGATCCGGGCACGGGGGCATCCCTCGGCGACGTCGCAGCGAACGACTCCGGCATCGTGGTGGCAGTGGGAAGTTCGGGGACGATCGTGCGCAGCGACGACGGTGGTGCGAGCTGGGGCCCGATCGCGTCCGGGACCGGGGCCTCGCT
>SKUG01000163.1 GCA_007122215.1 Thermoleophilia bacterium
CCAGCGGCACGATCCGCCGCTGGCGCGAGCCGTCCGGACCATGGGTGCGGGTCGACAGCGGCGTCGAGGCCGGCGATGCAGCCTCGGCGTTCTACGACAACCTGCTCGCGAAGGTCATCACCTGGGGCGAGACCCGCGAGGATGCACGCCGACGGATGCTGGCTGCGCTCGCCGAGTTCGAGGTCGACGGGGTCGAGACGCTCGTTGACTTCCACCGCGCGCTGCTGGCGACCGACGACTTCATTGCCGGGGCGGGCTGCCACGCGACCTGTGCGGATCCCCGGGCACATCTCGAGCGCCCGGCAGCCGTGGCGACCCATGCCACGCTGCCTGCCAGCCAGGCCCTGGCACGAGACATCCCGACCAGTGACCGCCGCGAGCTGGCCATCGAGGTCGACGGCCAGCGCTACGCCGTGACGCTCCTGCCGGACGCCATCGCCGCGGGTGCAGACACCCCGCAGCCACGCTCCCTGCGCCCCCACGTTGGGGCAGCATCCGGTGCCGACGGTGCGGTCACCGCCCCGATCCCCGGAACGATCGTGGCGCTCGATGTCACCGAGGGCGACCAGGTCGAGGCGGGCCAGCGCCTGTGCGTGCTCGAGGCGATGAAGATGGAGAACGAGATTGCCGCACCCGGCGGTGGCGTCGTCGAGGCGGTCGAGGTCGAGGCGGGGACCACCGTCACCGGCGGCCAGGTCCTGCTGCGCATCGGCACCGCCGTGTAGCGCCTAGCGTCCACCCTGCAGCGGCGAGGACTGCATCAGCGAGCTGATCTGCCCGTCGAGCCACGCCGACTGGGACTGCAGCTGCCCCAGCAGCGTCTCCATCGCCGCGAACTGGCGCTCGTACATCGCGCGCCGCCGCTCCAGCCGGAAGTCCAGCCGGTCGATGGCATCCTGCATCTGCTCCATCTGCCGGCTCGCGCCCTGCATGGAGGCATCGATCCGCCCACCAGTGCGCATCTGCCCCACCAGCGTGCCGAAGCGTCGCCCGATGCCCTCCTCGGCGAGCGTCGCACCGTTCGACGAGAAGAGCGCCTGCACGGACGCCATGTCGCTGCCCAGGGCCGCATCGAGCTTCGCCATGTCGACGACCAGCCGCCCACCCGTGTTCGACGGGTCGTAGACCCCGGTGGAGGCACCGGTGCTGATGCCGATGTCGGCGAGGTTGGTGAAGCTGCCACCCACGCCTGCGACGACGTCCGACGCCCAGCGCCGCAGGTCGGAGGCGATCCCGCTGAAGCCGCGGTCGCTCGCCATCGGCCCCTTCAGGAACTCCTGCAGGTTCGATGCGTTCGGCACCCGCTTCTCGGCCGAGCGGGTGTTGATGAAGTCGATCACCGCGTTGTACTTGTCGACGAAGTCGAGGATCGAGTCCTTGATGCCCTGCTGGCTGAGGCCGCCGCCATCGACGGTGACCGTGACCGGATTGACCGAGACGCCGCCCAAGGTGAGGGTGACATCGTCGAGCAGGTCAGTGATCTCGTTCGTGGAGCGGGAGAAGCTCGCGCCGTTGACGGTGAACTGCGCATCCTGTCCCGCCTGGGCCTTGGTGATCCCCGCGGTGGTGAGGTAGTTGTTGGCATTGTTGCGGTTGGACCACATCGTCAGGTCCCCTGCCGCCCCCTCCGAGTTGGAGCGGATCACCAGCGCCCCGTCCTCCACAGATGCGGTGACAAGCGCACTGACCGCAGCGTTGGAGTTGATCCGGTTGGCGACCCAGTCGACGTCCCGCCCGGCCGTGATCCCCACCTGTGCGGTGGCCCCGCCGACCTGGAAGAAGAGCGTCTGGTTCTGTGCGACCAGCCCGGGCGTGGGTGACGACTCCCAGCGCGCGTTTGCGGCAAGCTGGGAGACCTGCACGTCGAAGCTCCCGCTCTCGGGGTTCGGGCCGGTGATCGCCACGTCGACCTTGGCCGGGTTGGCAGAGCTCGCGCTGGTCACCCCCGAGGATGTCCAGGTGGTGATGCTGCCCAGCCGGTCGGCGGCGCCCTTCAGCGAGCCCATGCGCGTGTTGAGGTCAGACCACGTGCTGCGACGCACGTCCCAGAGCTGGCGACGCCACTCGAGGCGGGTCTTCGGACGCGCCTCGGCCTGGATCAGCTCATTGATCAGGCTCCGGGTGTCGATCCCGCTGCCGAGTCCGCTGATGGAGAACATGCCCATGGGCGTCCCTGGTCGGCCCTTCCTGCCGTCTCGCCGTGCATCCGTGCCACGCCGCTGGCCGGCGCGTGCGCCACGTGTCCCATGGAACATCGGCAGGATCGGCGATTCCTTGAGGCTGGGGCAAGCAATTCGCACGGATCGCAAACATCCGCGGGCGCGCACGCCATGGGGTGCGGTAGGCTCGCGCGTGTACTGCAGCGGGCCCGGTCCCGGCGGCGTGGGCCGCATGGCACCCCGGCTCGCACCGCCACGCCAAAGGACACGCATGGACCTCTACGAACACCAGGGCAAGGAGCTCTTTGCCCGCTACGGAATCCCCGTCTCCGAGGGACGGGTCGCGACCACCCCCGAGGAGGCGCGCACCGCTGCCGAGGAGCTCGGCGGACAGGTCGTCGTCAAGGCCCAGGTGCTGATCGGCGGCCGTGGCAAGGCCGGCGGCATCAAGCTGGCGAGCGGCCCGGACGAGGCCTTCGAGCACGCCTCGAACATCCTTGGCATGGACATCCGCGGGCACGAGGTCGGTCGGCTGTGGATCGAGAAGGCCTCTGACATCAAGGCCGAGTACTACCTGTCGGTCACCTTCGACCGCGCCGCCAAGCAGCCGCTGATCATGCTCTCCACCATGGGTGGCGTCGACATCGAGCAGGTCGCCGAGGAGCATCCCGACCGCATCGCCCGCCGCCACGTGGACCCGCTGCTGGGGATCCAGCCGTACGAGGCGCGCCAGCTCTGCTTTGCCGCCGGGGTGCCCGTCGAGCTGAGTGGCCAGGTCGTGAAGATCATCCTCCAGCTGTATGCCGCCTTCCGCGGTGAGGAGGCCATGCTGACCGAGATCAACCCGCTGATCGTCACCCCGGACGACGTCGTGCGGGCGCTGGACGCGAAGTTCACCGTGGACGAGAGCGCGCTCTTCCGCCATCCGGACGTCGCCGCCATGCGCGACGTGGGCGCCGCCGACCCGCAGGAGCAGATGGCCCGCGAGCGCGGCGTCACCTACGTCAAGCTCGATGGCAACGTCGGCATCCTCGGCAACGGCGCAGGCCTCGTGATGAGCACCCTCGACGTGGTCGAGCAGTGTGGCGGATCGGCCGCGAACTTCCTCGATGTCGGCGGCGGTGCCAAGGCCGAGGAGATCGTCGCCTCGCTCGAGGTGATCCTCGCCGACCCGAAGGTCGACAGCATCCTCTTCAACATCTTCGGGGGGATCACCCGCTGTGACGAGGTTGCCCGCGGGATCATCGCGGCGCTCACCACCCTCGACGTCACCGTCCCGATGGTCGTGCGCCTCGACGGCACTGCTGCCGCGGAGGGGCTGGCGCTGCTCGAGCAGGCTGACCTCGACGGCGTGACCGTCTCATCCACCATGCTCGGTGCTGCCGAGCTCGCAATCGAGAAGGCTGGCCGCGCAACCGCCGCCAGCGTGAGCTGAGGAGCCACCATGGGAATCATCGTCGGATCACAGACGCGCCTGGTCGTCCAGGGAATCACGGGCCGCGAGGGATCGTTCCACGCGCTCAACAACCGCCGCTACGGCACCAACGTCGTGGCAGGTGTCACGCCCGGCAAGGGCGGCCAGGACGTCGAGGGCATCCCGGTCTTCGACACGGTCAGCCAGGCCGTGGTCGCCACCCAGGCCAACACGTCGCTCGTGTTCGTGCCGCCGCGCTTTGCGGTCGATGCGATCTACGAGGCCGTCGACGCCGGCATCCAGACCGTGATCTGCGTCACCGAGGGCATCCCCGCGCACGACATGCTGCTCGCCTGGCACTGGGTCCGCGAGCGTGGCGCGGTGCTGGTCGGCCCCAACTGCCCGGGCGTCTGCACCCCGGGACAGGCCAACGTCGGGATCATCCCCGCCGACATCTTCGCCGAGGGCAGCGTGGGCGTGGTCTCCCGCTCGGGCACCCTCACCTACCAGCTCGGCAAGGAGCTGGCAGACATGGGCATCGGCAACTCCTCGATCGTCGGCATCGGCGGCGACCCGATCGTCGGCTCGAACTTCATCGACGTGCTGGCGCGCTTCGAGGAGGATCCCGACACCGACATGGTCGTGATGGTCGGCGAGATCGGTGGCGCCGAGGAGGAGAAGGCAGCGGCCTGGGTCGCCGACAACATGAACAAGCCGGTGATCGGCTACGTTGCCGGCCTGACCGCGCCTCCTGGCAAGCAGATGGGCCACGCCGGGGCGATCATCTCCGGCTCATCCGGCACCGCCGCCAGCAAGGTCGAGGCGCTGCGCGAGGCCGGCATCGAGGTCGGGAAGAACCCCACCGAGGTGGCCCGGATCGTTGCCGAGCAGCGAGGCGTGACGGTCGGCTAGGACCTGCACGTCCGAGCTGGCACGGGCGTGTCCGGCCTCGGCTGGTCAGATGATGGTGGCCCGGTAGGCCCCGGACGGGGTGGGCATGCTGCGCGCTGCGAGCCAAGCCTGCGCGAGCGCCGTACCGCGAACGTTCGCTGCTGCCGGGCCGAACATCGCCTCGGTGGCCTGGATGGTCGCGGCCTGCCAAGCCTGGCGACCATCGATCCCGAGCAGGCGCATGGCCGATCGGCCGAGCGGCCCGCGCGCA
>SKUG01000078.1 GCA_007122215.1 Thermoleophilia bacterium
ACGCGCTCGAGGATGCAGGCGCCACCTCTGCCGTGGGTCCATCCTTCAACGACGAGGCGTGGGACGCCGAGCGGGTGCTGGCCGCCATCACGAACGGGCCGGGAATCATGCCCGCGAACCTCGTGACCGGTGACGATGCCCAGGCCGTGGCCGACTACGTGGCCGACGCCACCAGCTGACGGTGGCCATCGCATCCCGGCGAGGTGCCCGGGCGCTGCCCGCAGTCCTGCTGATGTTGGCGCTGCCGCTGGTGGGCGGCTGCAACGGCTCGACGACGACCCCCGAGCCCGAGCCCGATGCCGGCAGCCAGGGCGAGCCCGACATCGCCGCGGGCCGGGACGTGTTCCTGCGCAGCTGCGCCCTCTGCCATGCGCTCGGTGACGCCCAGGCGGTGGGCACGCTCGGCCCGGACCTCGACCAGCTGCGCCCGACGGCCGAGCGCGTGCGTCGCCAGGTCCGCACCGGCGGCGGCGCCATGCCGCCCAACATCGTCGAGGGCCAGCAGGCCGAGGACGTCGCCGCCTACGTCGCAGAGGTCGCCGGGCGCGCGGGCGACGACGACGGCTGAGGCCTGCCCGCCGTCCCAACATGCGCGGTCGGGAGCAGCACCGCCCTCGCGCGCGAGGCGATGAGCGGGTAGCCTTGGCAGGTCAGGGAGGGACGCGCTCCCGAGGGGCCAGTGGCTCCGGGCGGCGTCCTGCCACGAGCGGCCGTACCCACGGGGAGCCCACGATGCTGGACATCCGACTGATCCGCGACCATCCCGAGCTCGTCGAGCGCTCGCTTGCGCGCCGCCAGGACGAGGCATCCCTCGAGAGCATCATCGCCGCAGACGAGGCGCGCCGCGAGCTCGTGCAGCGCGTCGACGAGCTGCGTGCCGAGCGCAACGAGGCATCCCGCAGGATCGGCGAGGCCAAGCGACGGGGGGATGACGCCGAGGAGCAGATGCAGGCCGTGCGCGAGCTCGGCGAGACCCTCGCCGCGGCCGAGCACGAGCTGCGTGAGGCCGACGCCCGGCTCGAGGCCCAGCTCGTGCAGCTGCCCAACATCGTCGCCGACGACGTTCCCGATGGCGGGGAGGAGGCCTCGGCCGAGCTGCGCAGCGTTGGGCAGCAGCCGACCTTCGACTTCGACGTGCGCGACCACCTCGACCTCGGGACGAGCCTCGGGATCATCGACATGGAGCGCGCAGCCCGCACGAGCGGCAGCCGCTTCGCCTACCTGCTCGGCGATGCCGCACGGCTCCAGTACGCGCTCGTGCAGCTCGCGCTCGACCGGCTGGGCTCGCGCGGCTTCATCCCCGTCGTGCCCCCCGTTCTCGTGCGCGAGGAGGCGATGTGGGGCACCGGCTTCTTCCCCACCGACCGCAACCAGATCTACCGCACCGAGCTCGACGAGCTCTACCTCGTGGGCACCAGCGAGGTGCCGCTGGCAGCGCTGCACATGGAGGAGATCCTCGATGCCGACGAGCTGCCGCTGCGCTACGCCGGGGTCAGCAGCTGCTTCCGTCGCGAGGCCGGGGCTGCCGGCAAGGACACCCGCGGCATCTTCCGCGTCCACCAGTTCGACAAGGTCGAGATGTTCTCGTTCACCCGGCCGGAGGACTCTGCCGACGAGCACGAGTTCATGGTGTCGTGCGAGGAGCAGCTGCTCGGGGAGCTCGGCCTGCACTACCGCGTGATCAACATCGCCGCCGGGGACCTCGGCGCCTCAGCCGCCAAGAAGTACGACCTCGAGGCCTGGCTGCCGTCCCAGGAGCGCTACCGCGAGCTCACCAGCTGCTCCAACTGCACCGACTACCAGGCCCGGCGCCTGCGCGCCCCGATGCGCCGCGCCGGCGAGAAGCAGACCGAGTTCGTGCACACGCTCAACGGCACCGCGATCGCGATCGGCCGCATGCTGATCGCGCTCCTGGAGACCCACCAGCAGGCCGATGGCAGCGTGGCCGTGCCCGAGTGCCTGCACGCCTTCGGCGCCCCGACGGTGCTGGCGCCCGGCGCCGCCGTCACTGCCGGCTGAGCTGCGGCTGGTGCCGGCGCGGCCGGCCCGAGCCCATGCCGCCCGGCTGTGGCAGGTAGGATCAGCCGCAGATCGGAGGGGTGCCGGAGCGGTCGAACGGGACGGTCTTGAAAACCGTTGATGGGTGACCCCCATCCGTGGGTTCGAATCCCACCCCCTCCGCCTGTCCTGACCGCAGCAACGGCGATGGGAGCAACGTGCCAGGATCCCGGCAGCTCGGGCCGATCCCGCTCCCGGGAGGCCGGGAGGTGCCCGCCCATGCCATCGCCGAGCAGGCCATGCCCAGCGGCGGCCCCGGGGGCCAGCATGCCAACAGGTCCGCCACCCGCGTGGAGCTGCGCATCCTCGTCCATGCCCTGCCGCTCGCTGCTGCCGAGCACGAGCTCGTCCACGAGCGACTCGCCACGCGCCTGACGGCCGCCGGGGAGCTCGTGCTCGCGAGCGATGCGCACCGCAGCCAGCACCGCAACCGGATCGAGGTGCGCCGCCGCGCCGCCGAGCTGCTGGCAGATGCCCTGCGCCCGCGCCGCCGACGGCGTCCCACCCGTCCGTCCCGGGCGGCACGCCAGCGTGAGCTCGAGCGCCAGCGCGCCGCGCGGGCCCAGCGTCGCCAGCGGCGGTGGCGACCATCACGCGACGACCTCGACCAGGACGGCTGACACCCTCCTGCAGCCGTCCTCCCACGTGCGCTGGCTGTCGGCATGGCGCATCCATGCGGGCCCGGCCGGTAGAGCGGTGCCTGCGCGAGCCCGATCTGGTACCGTCCGCGCCAGCATGGAGTCCGGTTGGGTCGGTTCCATGTGCTCCGTGACACCAGGCCGCGAGCCTGCCAACGAAGGAGACAGGGATGTCGATGGTCGAGGGAAGCACTCCCGCAGTCGCCGATGCCGTGATCAGGATCCCCGAGCTGCAGGGACCATTCGGCCAGACGCAGTTCCTGGGCGAGCGGGTCACCACCGAGGGCGTCATCACCGGCGTGCGCAGTGCCGGCGTGGACTCGGGCTTCTTCATCCAGGACCTCGAGGGCGGCGGTGATCCCACCACCCCCGACGGCATATTCGTGCGCACCACCGCCGCCCGGGACGCAGAGCTCGCGGCGAGCCTGGTCGTCGGCCAGCCCGTTCGCGTGACCGGCACCGTCAACGACCGCCTCGGCTTCAACACCGTCCAGGTCGCCCGGACAGGCGTCGAGCTGATCGGCACGCCGGTGCCGTCCTACCGCATGCCGCAGCCACGCGTGCTCGAGCTGCCCGACTCCCGGCGCGAGGCAGACCGCTACCTCGCCGCGCACCAGTCGACGCTCGCGGAGCTGCCCAACGCGATGGTCGTCCAGCCCACTGCCCGCTGGGGCAGCTTCTGGGCGGTCGACCGTGAGCGGTTCGGGCCGCGCCGGGCGTTCAACAACGCGCAGGAAGGCCAGCGGATCGCCGTCTCCGACCGCCTCGGCAACGGCGGCCAGTTCGCAACGGGTGACACGCCCGAGCGCGTGATGGGACCGATCGCCCGTGACCGGGACGGCTTCGTGATCATGCAGTCCGACCGCTTCGACATGGTCGGTCGCGGCTCGGGCATCCCGGCCCAGCGCGGGGACGTCACCGGCGACGGGCGGGTCACCCCCCGTGACGTCGAGCTGATCCGCCAGCGGGTGGGCGAGCAGGCCCGGGGCCCCCTCGACCCGGCTGACCTCACGGGAACCGGGACGATCACGCAGGCAGACGTCCGCCACGCCCGCACCCGGGCCCAGCGGCAGGAGCTGCTCGCCAGCGGCGTGCCCACCTTCCAGGTGGCGTCCTTCAACCTCTACAACCTCTTCGACACCGAGTCCGACCCGGATCGCGACGACATGGTCCTCAGCCCCCGGGCCTACGAGCACAAGCTCCACAAGCTTGCCTCGTCGATCCGCGACGAGCTCCACCAGCCAGACGTCATCGCCCTCCAGGAGGTCGAGAACCAGCGCGTGCTGCGCGACCTCGTCAACCGTGAGGAGATCCGCGACCTCGGCTACCGATTCGAGCTGATCCCCGGCCCGGACCAGCGTGGCATCAACATCGGGATGCTCTACCGCGGCGACACCGTGCGGGTGAACGAGATCCGCGCAGAGCAGGCGCCCCTGCCCGAGGGCCTCGAGGAGCTCGAGCCGCTGGCAGGCGGTGAGCGCGGGCTGCACTCGCGGCCACCCCTGGTCGCGGACGTCACGATCACCCGTGATGGCGAGGAGGCCGACGTCACGCTGGTGCTCGGCCACTTCAAGTCGAAGTTCTCCCCGGACGGCTCACCGACCCAGCCCCAGCGCTCGGCGCAGGCCCAGCACGTCGCCTCGATCGTCGACCGGATCCGCACCGAGCAGCCTGACCGCCCGGTCATGGTCCTGGGTGACCTCAACGACCATGACCGCTCCCCTACCGTGCGCAAGCTGCAGGGGCCGGCGAGCGACCCCCGGCTGATCAACGTCACCACCCGCCACGTGCCCCGCGGGGAGCGCTACAGCTTCCTCTTCCAGGGGCTTGCCCAGCAGATCGACCACATCATGGTCACCCCCGAGCTCGAGCCGAACCTCGCCTATGCCGGGGTGCGACACTTCAACCTCGACCTGCCCGTCTCCCACGAGTGGAACACGGGACCGCTCAAGTCGTCCGACCATGCGGTGCCCTACGCGAAGTTCACCTTCCCGCAGCAGGCCGCGACCGAGGACGCCATGGCAGGTGCC
>SKUG01000117.1 GCA_007122215.1 Thermoleophilia bacterium
CGAGTCCCGCCGAGCGCCTGCTTGAGCGCGCCGTGGATCACGCCCGGCCCACCCTCGGCCGCGGCGAGCTCCTCGGCCAGGCTGGTGACCTCCACCCCGCCTGCCCGGAGGGTGTCGATGTTGGCGGGATCGGCGACGATCGTCGCACCGTGTGCGGCGAGGGCGCGTGCGAAGTCGGCGACCCCCTGCTCGTCATGGACGGATACGAGCACTCGGCTGACGGTCATTCTGGGCCCTCCCCACGGCATGGACCGCCGGCAGGCGGCGGCATCGCTTGCAGCAGATCCTAGGTGGCGGTGCCGACGGTGTCCATCGGCGCGGCGAGCGCGGCGTGTGTTGCGGCGGCGTGGTCGCGGGCGATCCCGAGTGCCCGCTCGCGGATCTCGGCCGGGGTGGGGATGGCCGTGCCGGCCTCGGGGTGGGCGGCGACGGCGTCAAGCATGTCGCCATCCTGCAGGCTGGCCTGCTGCACGATCCGGTAGGCGGCATCGCGTTCCAGCCCGGCATCGACCAGCGCGAGCAGCACCTGCTGGGAGTGGATGCGCCCGCCGGTGGCGTCGATGTTGCGCTGCATGCGTGCAGCATCGACGACGAGGCCAGCGACGACCCACTCGAGGCGGTCCAGCATGTAGTCCAGCGCGCAGAAGGCATCCTCGAAGACCACCCTCTCGGCCGAGGAGTGGCTGATGTCCCGCTCGTGCCAGAGCGCGATGTCCTCCAGCGCCACCTGGGCCTGGGCGCGCACGATCCGGGCCAGGCCGGTGATCCGCTCGCAGGTGATCGGGTTGCGCTTGTGCGGCATCGCGGACGATCCCTTCTGCCCGCGGGCGAAGGGCTCGGCGAGCTCGCCCACGTCGCCGCGCTGCAGCAGCCGCACCTCGGTGGCGATCCGGTCGCACGTGGCCGCGCAGATCGCCAGCGCACAGACAAGGCCGGCGTGGCGGTCGCGCTGCACGACCTGGGTGGCGGACTCGTCACGCCCCAGCCCCAGCCGCTCCAGCACGGCTGCCTCGACCTCGCGCGAGACCCCGCTGTAGGTGCCCACGGCCCCGGAGAGCTTGCCCACGGCGACCTCGCAGGCCGCGCGCTGGATCCGCTCCCGGTCCCGCCGGAGCGACCACGCCCAGCCGGCCATCTTCCCGCCGAGGGTGATGAGCTCCGCAGGCATGCCGTGGGTGCGACCGAGCATCGGGGTGCCCAGGTGCTCGCCCGCCACCCGGGTGATGGTGGACTCGAGGCGGGCAAGCTCGGTATCGACCAGCCGTGCGGCCTCGCCCAGGCGCAGTGCCAGTGCCGTGTCCACGACGTCGGAGCTGGTCAGCCCGAAGTGGATGTAGCCGGCCGCTGCGGGTGCCATCGTGGCGGCGACGTCGACGAACGCGGCGAGGTCGTGGTGGGTGATGGCCTCCCGCGCAGCCACCTCGTCGGCATCGACGGACTCCACGGCCGACAGCGCGGCGGCTGCCTCGGCCGGGACCTTGCCCATCCCGGCGAGCACCTCGAGGTGTGCCTGCTCGACCTGCAGCCACGAGGCCAGCCGTGCCTCGTCGGTGAACAGTGCCCCCATGCGCTCGCGCGTGTACCGGTCGATCATGGCTGCGATGATACCGGCCGGGGGCCGCGCCTCAGCGCGGGCCCAGCGGCAGCGCGTTGAGGACGTGGGTGGCGAAGATCGCCGCGTTGCGGGCGCCGTCGACGGCCATGCAGGCCACGGGGCTTCCCGGCGTCGACTGGGCGGTGGCGATGAGGCTGTCCCAGCCGTTCAGCGAGCCGCGCGACAGTGGCACCCCGACCACGGGCACGTCGGTGTGCAGCGCCACGAGCGTGGTCAGCGGGGCGTTGTAGCTGGAGGCGCAGATGATCACGCGGACCCCGCGCAGCGCGGCGGTCTCGGCGAAGTGCACGGCGAACTGGGGGTTGGGCACGACGATGGTGTGGTGGTCGATGCCGCGCTGGGCGAGCTCGTCCTCGGCCTCGGACATGACCTCCATGTCCGCGCGGCTGGCGACGAGGATCACCACGGGCGGCTCCTCGTCCCCGAACTCGGCAAAGAGCGCCTCGACCTGGGACTCGACGGTGAGCTCGCCTTCGACGCCGGTGGCGCCGCCAGGCTGGAGTCGGTCGAACACCTGCCGCTAGACCAGCGCTTCGACCTCGATGGCTGCCTCGGCGATGTCGCGCCGGACGTGCATGCCATCGAAGCTGATCTCGTCGAGCGCTGCGTGTGCGCGCTCGCGGGCCTCGGCGATGGTCGGGGCAACCGCCGTCACGTACAGCGGGCGCCCGCCCACGGACTCGATCGAGCTCGAGCCCGCGATGGCATCACCGTAGAAGACCTCGACGCCGTCGTGGGCAGCAGCCTCGTCGATCCCGCTGATCGCGGTGCCGTCCTTCCCACCTGCCTCGCGGGCCGGGTAGGAGTCGGCGGCCACGGTCACCCCGACCGCGCTGCCGCTGGCAGCCGGCCGCAGCGACGCGTCGAGCTCGCCGCGTCCGACCTGCGCGAGCAGCTCGAGCAGGTCGTCGTCGAGGGTGCGCGCGAGCAGCATCGCCTCGAGCTCCCCGAGGCGGCAGTTGAACTCCAGCACCTTCGGCCCCGAGGGCGTGAACATCACGTCGGCATACAGCACGCCGCTGTAGGCGATGCCGCGGTCGGCGAGGTCGGCCAGCGCCGGGCGGATGGCCGCGTCGACGGCCTCCTCGACGTGGCTGTCGAAGACGTCCATCACGGGCGTCCATGCGCCCATGCCGTCGGTGTTGGCCCCGTGGTCACGCTCGCGGACCCGATGGGCGCTGGCCACCACGGGCAGCGGCACGACGTTCTCGCCGTCGGTGAGGACCGTGATCGATGCCTCGGTGCCCTGCAGGAACTCCTCGACGATCACGCGACGCCCGGCGATCCCGAACTGGGAGTCGACGAGCAGGCTGGTGAGGGCCTCCTCCGCGTGCGGCTTGGTCATGCACACGAAGCTGCCGCGGCCGCCTGCGAGGCCGTCGGCCTTGATCACGACCGGGCCGCGCCAGCGGTTGATCGCTGCCAGTGCTGCCTGCACGTCGCTGAAGGCCTCCCAGCGTGCCGTGGGCACCTGGGCGCGGTCCATCAGCTCGCGGGCGTAGACCTTGCTGCCCTCGATCCGGGCTGCGGCTGCCGAGGGGCCAACCACGGGAATCTCGTGGCGGCGCAGGCGGTTGCCCAGCCCGGCAACCAGCGCGTCCTCCGGACCGACGATGACGAGGTCGGCCTCGATCGACGTGGCCAGCGCGGCGATGCCGTCGACGTCGGTGGGATGGACGTCGTGGCAGGTGCCATGCCGCGCGATTCCCGGGTTGCCCGGGGCCGCATGCAGCTCGCTCAGCAGGGGGGACTGGGAGATCCGCCAGGCGAGTGCATGCTCACGGCCACCGGATCCGACAATCAAGACCTTCATGGGGCAAACCTATCAAAGACGCTCCCGGGAACGCGCCGGTCCGGGCGGTCGATCACCGCATCGTCACCGGGCCCAACCCCGACCTGGACGATGGGCACGCCGAGCTCCTGCTCGATGAAGCGCACGTACGTCCGGGCCGGGCCGGGCAGGTCCTCGAAGCGTCGAACGCCGGCGATGTCCTGGTCCCAGCCCTCCATGGTGGTGTAGGCGGGGATGCAGCGTTCGAGCAGCTGTGGATCCTGTGGGACCTCGTCCAGCCGCTCGCCGCTGGGGAGCCGGTAGTGGGTGCAGGCATCGATGCTGCCGAGCCCGCAGAGCACGTCGAGCTTGGTGAGCACGATCGCTCCCATGCCGTTGACGCGGATGGCGGTGCGCAGCGCTGGCAGGTCCAGCCAGCCCACGCGCCGGGCGCGCCCGGTGGTCGTGCCGACCTCGTGGCCGCGCGTGGCGAGGTGCTCGGCAGCACTGCCGGCGAGCTCGGTGGGGAACGGGCCGGCGCCGACGCGCGTGACGTAGGCCTTCGCCACGCCGACGACGTCGGTGACCGCAAGCGGCCCGATGCCGGCTCCGGTACAGGCCCCGCCGGCAACCGGCGACGAGGAGGTCACGTACGGGTAGGTGCCGTGGTCGATGTCGAGCAGCGTGCCCTGGGCGCCTTCGAGCAGCACCTCGCCCCCACCTGCGATGACCGCTGCACAGGCGGCGCCGACGTCCCCGGCATGGCGCTCGAGCAGCGGCCGAGCCTGGGCTGCGAACTCCAGCATCCGCTCGAGCGAGCAGGAGCGGTGCAGATCGAAGCCGCGCAGCAGCGGCTCGTGCAGTGCCAGCGCCGCCCCGATGCGGTCGCGCGCGGTCTCGTAGTGCAGCAGGTCCCCGACCCGCACGCCGATGCGGGCTGCCTTGTCGGCGTACGCCGGACCGATGCCGCGCCCGGTGGTGCCGATGGCACGCCCTGCGCCCGCCTCGGGGCCCAGCTGCTGCTGGCCTCCGGCTGTCGCGATCTCCTGTCGGCGACGCTCCATCGCCTGGTCGAGCATCACGTGCCAGGGCATGATCACGTGGGCGGCGTAGCTGATGACCAGGCTCGAGGCATCCACCACGCGCTCGCTCAGCGCATCGATCTCCCCGGCAAGCACGGCCGGGTCGATGACGACCCCGTTGCCGAGCGCGCAGCGCGTGCCCTCGTGCAGGATGCCGCTGGGCAGCAGGTGGAACGCGTGCCGCACGCCGTCACGGACGATGGTGTGCCCGGCGTTGTTGCCCCCCTGGTAGCGCACCACGA
>SKUG01000028.1 GCA_007122215.1 Thermoleophilia bacterium
CCCGCGCGGCCCTGGCAGGGCTGTGGCTGGTGGTTGCGTTCTGGCTGGTCGGGATCGTCGGGCTGATGCCGCGCGCCGCGGAGGTGCCCGTCCCCCCGGCGCTCGTGGGGGCCCCGCCGCTGGTCGCGCTGCTGATCTGGGGGGCGCTGGGGGCGCTCGGCTGGGTGGTCGCCCGCGGACCGGACTCGCGGCGCAGCCGCGAGCGCGCCGCGGACCTCGGCACTCGCATCGTGGTCGCCACGGCGCTCTTGCTGGTCCTGGTGCTGCTGCTGGCGATCCGTCCCTACGCCGTGGCGCTGGCGCTCCCCATGGCCTACGCCGGGATCATGACCTGCTCGACCTGGCTGCCACGGACCCTGCCCCGGGCCGCGCTCGTAGCCGTCGCCCTGGCGGTGCCGCTGCTCGCAGCAGCCGGAGCTGCCTGGCGGATGGGCGCCGACGGGCTGGGCGTGGGCTACTGGCTCGCCATGGCCCAGACGGGCGGGCTCGAGGGCCAGTTCGTGCTGCTGTCCGGAGCAGCTGCCGGCCTGCTGCTGCTCGGCGCCATGACCCTTGCCGGGCGCACGGGACGCCCCGCCATGCTGCGCATCCGCGCACAGGTCACTGCCCACCAGCGCCGGCGGGCGCGGCTGCAGGTCCCCGCCACGCCGCCGGCCGATCCAGGCGCGGGCGTCGACACCCCTCGCGATGCGGTCCGCAGCCGCGTGAAAACCCGATACTCCGGGCAGAAGGCCACACACAGGCCTTGAGAGGCCGCTATCGTGGCCGATAGGGGCCACGACGGTGGGGTATCCCGCGCATGCCGCGCGCGGGCCCCGCACGCCGACTGCAGGAGTACCTGATGACACACGGACTGCGCGTTGCCGGGACCGGGCTGGTCAGCATGGGCGTCGGCCTGCTCGCGTTCGTGATGATCACCGTCCTGCACGGGGATCCCTTCACCGCGCTTGCGGCCAGCTCCCAGCAGACCCGGCTTGCCGACCAGCTCGATGCGGCCGAGGCGACGTTCGAGGGCGGCGGCAGCGGCGAGGCCGTGGCGCCCGACCCGCGCCTGACCCGGCCGGATGCCCGCCGCTACCGCCAGGAGCTCTCCCGTGGCGATGCCGCCGGGCGGATCAGCATTCCCGCCATCGGGGTGTCGACCGTCGCGGTGCACGGCACGTCCGTGGAGGACCTCAAGGCCGGGCCGGGCTTCTACCCGGAGGCAGGCTTCCCGGGGATGGGGCGGCCCGTCGGCATCGCAGGGCACCGCACGACCTACGGGGCACCGTTCCTGGACGTCGACCAGCTCTCGGCCGGCGACGAGGTCCGCCTCGACATGCCCTATGGCCGTTTCGTCTACCGGGTCACCGAGGTGCGGATCATCGCCCCGACCGACTGGAGCATCCTCAACATCGGTGCTGGCTTCGACGAGGCCACCCGCGCCGCGATCGCCGAGGGCGGCGACTGCCCCGGTGGCAACTGCGAGCACCTCGTGCTCACCGCCTGCCACCCGAAGTACAGTGCCGCGCAGCGGATCGCCGTCTTTGCCACGCTCGACTCGGTGAAGGTCCGGTAGGGAAGCCAGGTCCACCATGGCCCAGCCCGCCGACATCCTTCGTCGCCTGCCTACCGCCCCGGTCGCGGAGGTACCCGAGGGCGTCACCGTCGATGGCGCCGCCCGTACGGTCTGGCGCCCGAACGTGCTGCTCTGGATGGGGATCTGGCGGATCGTCGTCGCCGCGCAGATGCTGGTTGCGACCTGGGTCTCGGACAGCGTCGCGCAGGGCACCTGGACGGTGGTGGCGATCGCTGGTGCCTGGGGTGTGCTCACCCTGGGCGCAGCGAGCCTGGGGGCGGTCACCGCCAGCAGCATGCGCTGGCGGGCGGTCGACCTGCTCGTGCTCACGGCCCTGCTGGTGAGCGCGCCGGACCAGACGGCCCTCGCGCTCGCTGCGCTCTACTCCTACTCGGCGGTGATCGCCTGGAGCGTCGACCATCCCGCCGGAGCCTTCCTCGCGGCGGCGCTGCTGGCCACCACATACGTCGTCGCCGGGCTGGTGGGCCCGTATGCCGACGAGCGGCCGGCGGCCTTCGTTGGCAACCTCGCGCTCTACTTCTTCTTCGCCCTGGCGGTCTCGGGCTTCTTCACGGTGGCGCGGCGGATCAGCGCGCTGGAGATCGCCACGGAGATGAGCCGCGAGCGGGGCCGCTATCGCCGCGACCTGCACGACCGGCTCGGACAGGCGCTCTGTGGCCTGCACTTCGAGCTGCAGGCGCTGCAGAGCGCCGGGCCTGATGATGCCTCCCGGGAGCGCTTCTCCTCCCTGGCCGACGGCTACGGCTCGGCCCGCTCGATGCTCGAGGACCTCTTCGCCGACACCGACGAGCCGCTCATGGCCACCAACATCGGGCTGCTGCTGCACCAGGAGGCGCGGCGGATGGCCGACCAGTCGAGCGCCACGATCACGCCGCAGGTCACCGGGGACCCGTCCCGGATCCCCCCGTGGATGCGCCCGCACGTCTGGTCGATCGCCGGGGAGTGCATGACCAACGCATTGAAGAACGGGCAGGCCAGCACGATCACCATCGACCTCGTGGTCGAGGACGGGCTGCTGGTGCTGAGCGTCAGCGACGACGGGATCGGCTTTGATGCCCCGCCTGGGGAGATTCCCGTCAAGGAGGGCCACTACGGGCTGCGGGAGATGCAGGAGCGCGCCCGGATCTGCGGTGGCGAGGTCGTGGTGGTCTCCCAGCCGGGCTTCGGCACCCGCGTGCGCCTGCAGGTGCCGCTGCCGCTCGATGGCGAGGCCGATGCCATCATCGATCGCGATGCCAGCGCGCTGCGCGACAGCACCTGGAACCTCCTCAACGTGCTGCGCGCCGGGCTGGGCATCGTGGCGCTGGCCCAGCTGGCAGCGGGCACCGTCGCCGGCGTTGGCCCGGCTGCGGTGCTGGTCGTGGTGGGGGTGCTGATGGCGATCGACATCGCCGCGCCGCTGGTGCTGCATCGCGGGGAGGGTGCGGTGCGGCGCGTGCGGATGCTCGAGCTCGCTGCGTCGACCACGCTGTATGTGGGGTTGTTTGCGGTTGCGGCGTGGACGGGCACTCCCCCCTACGTGATGCTGTACGCCCCCCTCGTGCTCCTGCAGGCCGGGATCGCCTTCGGTCGCCACGCTGCGGCATGGCTGACGCTGGCGTTCGCCGGCGGGGCGGTCGGCGTGGTGCTCGTGGACGCGCTGGTGCTGCCGGGCGAGGCGCTCGCGGCGGGCTCGCTGATGTACATCACCAACCTCGTGATCATCGGCCTGTGCGCCACCCAGGGCGCGCGGCTGCTGGACCGCCTCGAGGCCCTGCAGATCCGCGTGCGCTACCAGGCGATGGCGCTGATCCGCCAGAGCCTCTCGGGGCGCATGCGCAACGACCTCGTGGCCGTGCTCGACGAGCTCGAGGACCGTACCCGCAGGCTCGCGGCAGCGCCGCCCGAGCCCGACGCCTTCGTCACCGCAACCGAGCCCCTCGCCGAGGGATCCACGAAGCTCAAGGTGCGGCTGAGGGAGATCGTGCACCAACTCGCAGAACCCGATCCAGGGAGGACCTGAAGATGGCAGATGGCGACGTAGACGTGATCGTGGTCGACGACCACCCGGTCGTGCTGGAGGGCCTGCGCCGCGGTCTCGGCCAGCAGCCGGGCCTGAACATCGTGGCAGCGTGCAACGATCCCAGCACGGTGCTGCGCAACGTCGCGCGGCACAAGCCGGACGTCGTGCTCACCGACCTGAAGATGCCCGACCGCGACCAGGGCCTGCAGCTCGTGCGCTCGATCATGGAGGGCCACCCCAACACCCGCTGCGTGGTGCTGACCTACTCCGAGGATCCGGACGACCTGTTCGAGGCCAACCAGGCCGGTGCTGCAGCGTACGTGCTCAAGGACTCGAGCCTCGAGGAGATCGCCGGGTCGGTCAAGGTCGTCGCAGCGGGCGGGCGCCCGCCGCTCAAGCCGGAGCTCGAGGCGATGCTCTGGTCGCGGCTGCGGGAGACCGCCGCCCAGGGCCGCCCCTTCAACCTCTCGGACCGCGAGTGGAACGTGCTGCGGCTGATCTCCCAGGGCTATACCAACCAGGAGATCTGCCAGCAGCTCTACCTCTCGGGCCGCACGGTGCGCCGGGCTGCCACCGAGATCTTCCGCAAGCTCGACGTGCGCAACCGCGCCGAGGCCGCATCGTTTGCCACGCAGAAGGGCTGGTTCCTGAACTAGCCCCGACGGCCGCCCCGGAAACGTACGCACAACGTACCGTTCCTGCGTACCCACCGGGCGTGGGATCTGGCCCTGCATGAAACGTACGCCCTGCATACCGTTTCGGGCAGGCCGCTGGGATGCGAAACGGTGCGTGAGGTGTCAGCAGCACCGACCCGAAACCGCCCTGCAAACCGACGCGCGCTCAAGCATGTGGACACGCGTGCCGATACGTCTCCCATGCGCGCGAGCACCCGAACCCGCCTGATCCTCGCCTGCTGCCTCGCCGCGCTGCCGATCCTCGCCTCGGTGCCGGTGCAGGGCGCAAGCGACGAGGTCGTCATCAGCGCCGAGGTGCTGAGCATGACCTCCATCAGCCTCGCCGCCTGCGACACCGGCACCCCCGGCGTCACCGACTTCGGACA
>SKUG01000215.1 GCA_007122215.1 Thermoleophilia bacterium
GCCATCGATGCCCGCAGCGGCGAGCTCGATGCCAGCTTCGACCCGGGTGCGGGATCCGATATGCCGGTCCAGTCGCTGCAGGAGTCCGGTGGGCGGCTGTACATCGCCGGTGACTTCACGAGCTACGCGGGGACCGGTCGCAACCGGCTTGCCGCCGTTGACCCGGCGACCGGGGCCCTGGTCGGCGGCTTCAATCCCGGCAGCGGGGCAAACGCGGTCGTCGCGTCCCTGCTCGTCGATGCAGGCCGCGTCTACATCGGGGGCGACTTCACGTCCTACAACGGGACCGGCAGGAACCGGATTGCGGCAGTCAACGCGACGACCGGTGCGCTCGACGGCGGGTTCAACCCGGGCAGCGGCGCAACCGGTGGCGCCGTGAACGCGCTGGAGCTGGCCGGGGGCAGGCTCTACCTGGGCGGCAACTTCACCTCCTACAACGGCACGGGCAGGGCTCGGCTGGCGGCCGTCAACCCCACCACCGGAGCGCTCGATGGGACCTTCAACCCGGGTAGCGGGGCGACCGGTGGGCCCGTGCGCGACCTCGAGGTCGTGGGAAGCCGGCTCTACCTTGCAGGTGGCTTCACCAGCTACGGGGGAGTTCCGCGGGGATCGGTGGCCGCCGTCAACGCGACCACGGCCGCCCTCGATGCAGGATTCGACCCAGGCACCGGGGCAGACGGGGGGCTCTGGGCGCTGGCAGCCACGGCCGAGCACCTGTACATCGGGGGCTTCTTCGCGAACGTCGACGGCCAGCCGCGGCGGTCGCTCGCGGCGCTGGACCTGCTCGACGGCAGCCTGGACCCCGGGTCCGACGCTGCGTTGTTCGGCAACGTCGCCGTCTACGACCTGGGAGTGAGCGAGGGGCACCTCAGGGTGGGTGGGGCCATCTCGAACGTGAACGGGGTTGCCCAGTCGGGCTTTGCACTCCTCAACCTCTGCGATCGGGACGGCTTCTGCCCTGATCCGATCCTGCGCGAGTACGTCACCGTGAGCGCACCGGCGAGCGTGGCCATGGGCGCAACCCTGCCCGGTACATCCCAGGTGGCGGCATTGCCGGTGAGCGTGCAGTCCAACGCGTTCTTCGGCTACTCGCTGCTCCTGGACGACGCACAGGACGGGCACGCGCTGGCCTGTAGCGTCGGAGCCTGTGCCGGCAGCACCATCGGGAACGGCCCCGGGACGGTGACCTTCCCGTTCCCCTGGCCGGAGGCCGGGCCGGCGAACGGGTTCGGCATCACCGTGGTGAACTCGGGCCGCGAGGCCAAGCATCCCCGCTGGGGCACGGGCACCTCGCACACGCAGATCGAGGACAACAGGTACGCGGGTCTCACCTCGACCCCGCAGGTGGTGCACGCGACCAGTCGCTACCACGACCAGCTGCTCGACGAGACCGTGATCGGCCTGCGGGCCCGGGCCGACATCGCACAGCCACCGGGGGACTACTCGGGAGTGATCACGGTGACCGTGCTGCCCAATGCGCTCTGAGCCTGCCGTGCAGGCTCCGAAGATGCGGTCGAGTGGACTCGAACCACCACGGACCAAATGGTCCACCAGGCCCTCAACCTGGCGCGTCTACCAATTCCGCCACGACCGCTCGTGGGACGGACGTTGGGCCCGACCCGGGGAAGTATAGCGTCCGACGCCACCGGGTATGATACGAACTGATGTTCGATTCCGATGTCGACACGTTGACGCCCCGCCAGCGCGAGGTCTTCGAGGCCGTCCGCAGCCACCTCGCAGCCCACGGCTATCCGCCGACCGTACGCGAGATCGGTGAGCAGCTGGGCCTCACCTCGACCTCCACGGTGCATGCGCACCTGGCGGCCATCGAGCGGGCCGGCCTGCTGCGGCGCGACCCGGCCAAGCCCCGCGCGCTGACCCTGGCGGACGGACACGAGCCGCAGGGAGAAGGTGCGGCGGGGGCCGCAGTCGGTGCCGGTGCCCGCACCTCGAGCGATGCGGCGATCGAGCTGCCGCTGGTCGGGCGAGTTGCCGCCGGCGAGCCGCTGCTGGCCGAGGAACACGTGGAGGAGTACCTGCCGGTGCCGGCGCTGCTGGCCCGACGGGGCGAGAGCTTCCTGCTGCGGATCCGCGGCGACAGCATGACCGAGGCCGGCATCCTCGACGGCGACTACGTGGTGGTGCGCCGCCAGGACGTCGCCGAGGATGGCGAGGTCGTCGTGGCGCTCGTCGACGACGAGCCAGAGGCCACCTGCAAGCGCCTCAGGCGAACCCGCGACGGGCTCGAGCTCGTCGCGGAACACCCCACCATGGCACCGATCCGGCCACGATCGTGCCAGGTCATCGGGGTGGTCACCGGCGTCTTCCGGGCACTCTGAGCGGCGAGTTCCTGACAGGCCGGGGTTTCGTTGGCTGCTGCCTCGGCCATCACGGGCGCTGCTGCAGGCACGGGAACATGCCGGAAGCAGTCAAGGGACGGGTGTGCGCCGCCGATAGCATCCCCGAGCGTGTCGAACGTCACGGACATCAAGGTCGGCGTCATCGCCGGCATCGCCGGACTGGTGGTGGCGTTCTTCGTGATCGCCCAGCTGGGGGAGCCGTGGGCCGATCGCAGCAGCCAGTTCCTCGACCCGGGCGGCACCGGATCCGAAGCGTTCGCGAGCCCGGAGGTCGCCGACGAGGTCGCGCTCGCCACGGCTCCTGGACGCGCCCGGGACGAGCCTGCCAGTGCCGCGCCACGCAGCGCGACCACCCGGGCGCCCGCCACTCCGTCGGCAGCAGCTGATGGTGCCAGCCCCAGCGATGCCCGTGCATCCGGGCCCCGGGCCGAGCGGTCCGAGCGGGCCACCCCAGCGCCGGCCCAGCCGGCCCGCAGCGCGTCCAGCTCGACCATCCCGGCGGCCTACACCACCGTGCGCGTCACGAGCGACATGCCGATCATGGCCGAGCCGGGCTCGGGCACGCGGATCGGCACGCTGGGTGCCACCAGCCGCTACCTGGCCGAGCAGACCACCGCCTGGGTGACGCGCACGACCCCCGACGGTGCCTGGGGCCAGGTCTGGGTGCCCTGGGAGCAGGGGCGCAGGCGCGGCTGGGTTGACCTGCGCGGCTCGGCCACCACCGAGGCAGATGTGGTGGTCCACATCTCGCTGAGCCGCCGGGAGCTCTCGCTCGTGCGCGGCGGCAGCACCGAGTGGACGGTGCCTGCCGGCATCGGCGGGGCTGCCTCCCCGACGCCTCCGGGGCGCTACTGGGTCACCGACATGGTGGCCACGGGCAACCCGACCGGGCCCTTCGGCCACTACGCCTTCGGGATCAGCGGCCTGCAGGACCGTCTGCCTCCCGGGTGGACGGGCGGCGACCAGCTGGCGGTGCACGGCACCAACGAGCCCCACACCATCGGCCACGCCGCAAGCGCCGGGTGCGTGCGGCTCACGGCAGAGGCGCTGGACCGCATGCGCGAGGACGTCCAGCTCGGCACCCCGGTGATCATCGAGCGCTGACGGTAGGCTCCAGGCATGGCCCGAGCCGCTGACCAGATCACCATCCCCGCCTCCCGCAACGGCCCCGATGGCAGCGGCAACGGCGGCTACAGCGCCGGCTCGCTCGTCGCTGCGCTGCCCGCAGGACCGCTCACCTGGGAGGTCACGCTCCACCTGCCACCACCGCTCGAGCAGCCCCTCCAGGCCAGCCTCGACGAGGACGGCAACGCCCGGGCCCACCACGGCGAGCATCTCGTGCTCTCGGCGCGCAGCATCAACCCGGCTGCGCTTCCGGCAGCTTCCATGGTCCCCGAGGTTGCCCTGGATGCAGCGCGACAGGCGGCCCTGCACTCGCACCTGCTGGACCACCACCCGTTCCCGCGCTGCTACACCTGTGGTACGGCCCGCAGCGACGGGCTGGGCATCCACTGTGGGCAGCTGCCGGGCACCGAGGTCTGGGCAGCGCCGGTCACGCTGCCGGCGGCCGAGCCGGGCAGGGCGGGCGTGGACCTGCGCGAGGCCTGGGCTGCACTCGACTGCCCGAGCGCGGCACCGTTCCTCGAGCCAGGCATGGATCCGGTCGTGCTCGGCAGGATCGCGGTGCGCATCGACCATCCCCTGCCTGCAGGCAGCGAGCTCGCGGCAGTTGCCTGGCCGACCGGTAGCGAGGGGCGACGCTGCATGTCCTGCTCGGCGCTCGTGTCTGCCGACGGCACCGTCCATGCGGTCGCCCGGGCCACCTGGGTGCGGGTCAGCGCCGAGCAGTTCGCGGCGCTGCAGTAGCCTCCGTGCGTGCCGACCCACTCAGGTGGGGGAGGGCTCAGCGGGCCCGATAGCGGCGGGGTGCGGTGGCGGCCGTCACCACCTGCCCACCTGCTCGCACCTGCATCACGCAGCGCACCGGCAGGCCATCGATCCGCTGGGCGAGCTGCCTCGGTGGGAGCAGCCCCCGCGCAGGCCCCGGGCGGCGAAGCGCCCGCCAGCTCCCGCGCGCGGTGCGGGCCTCGAACCGGTAGCGGGCCCGGGCCGGGCCCCGGACCTGCCAGCGGCCGGGCGCGCAGCGCAGCCCGAGCACGCCGTCGACCACCTGCCCCTGGAGCTCCGGACGGCTCACGTTGCGAGCCGCGGGGGCGCCACCACCGACGACCGTCAGCGGTGCATCGCACCACGGGCCATGTGCGCCATCGCCAGCCACTGCCCGCACGCGGAACTGGTGGGAGCGCCCGGGCACGAGCCCCCGCACCTCCATCGCCAGGGCCTGGGTGACTGGCTCGTGCGTCCAGGCCGAGGCCCCGCGGTGCCGCCATGCGAGCTCGTAGCCAGCGAGGGTCGGATGGTCGCTCGCCTGCCAGGTGATCGTCGCGACGCTGTCCTGGCCCCGGGTCACGACCCGGCCGCTGCAGCCGGGAAGGGGGCCGGGCGGTGGCTCGACCGGCGGCTCGGCATCGAGTGGGTCTCCGAGCCGCACCGCCGCAAGGACCGGGGTCCCGCCTGACACCGCGTATCCTGCGCCCAGCACCCGCCCGTGGGCATCGCTGCCGCCACCCAGGAGCACGCTGGCCGTGCCCGCATCCCCCGGTCGCGGCTCGGCGATGCCTGCCGTGCCCCACGACTCGTCGAGGCTGCCATCGGCTGCGGAGAAGGCTGCGGCCAGCGCGCCGGGGCGCTGGCCGTCGTGCGCCTCGCCCAGCGCGACGAGCTGGTCGTCGACATCGACCGCGATCCCGTAGGCCACCGTGTTGGTGGCGCTGCGCGAGAGCGTCACGACGCCAGCGTCGCCGAATGCGGGGTCGAGGCTGCCATCGTCGAGCAGGCGTGCGGCATGCAGGTCGTAGTCGCCGGCGTCGTTGTCGCCGTAGCCGCTCACCAGGATCCGGCCGGCCGAGTCGACGGCCACCCCGCGGGCGATGTTGTTGCCGTCGCCGATCTCCATCCGCGCGATTCCGGTGTCTGCAAAGGCCGGGTCGAGGCTTCCGTCGGTCAGGTAGCGCAGCACGAAGGCATCGTGGCGCTGGCCCACGCCCTCCGCCGTGAACCCGGCCACCAGGATCCGGCCCTCACCATCGAGCGTGAGCGCACGCGCCGCATCGTTGCTCGAGCCAACCTTGGTGCTCACCATCCCCCCGTCACCGAAGGAGGGGTCGAGCGTGCCGTCGGGCAGGGCACGCACCAGCACCACGTCGTTGACGCTGCCGATCCGCGCCTGGCCTGCCACGACGATCCGGCCATCGGGCTGGATGGCGATGCCGTGTGCCTGGTCCATCCAGACATCGAAGCTCACCAGCACGATCCCGGCATCGCCGAACGAGGCATCGAGGCTGCCATCGGGCAGGTAGCGGACGATCGCGAGGTCGTAGTGGGTGCCCGGGCGTGCGTAGCCGGCAGCCACGATGCTGCCGTCGTCCTGCACGGCCACCGCGCGCACGACGTCGAACGCCTCCGAGATGCGGGTCACCACCACGCCGCCATCTCCGAAACCCTGATCCAGCGACCCATCTGCGAGCCAGCGGGCCACGGCCATGTCCCGGGCGTTCGGATTCGCCGGATCCTGCGCGTAGCCGCCGGCCACCACCTCGTCGTCCGGGCCTGCCGCCACGGCGAAGGCGACCCCGCCGCCAGGGCCAACCGGGGCGATGGCAGTGCCCGACCCGTTGAAGGTCAGGTCAGGGCTGCCAGGGGCGGCCACGGCCGACTGGACGCCCAGCGCCATCACGAGGAGCATCGCCAGCGCGATGCGGTTCGCTGCGTTCCCTGCCCACCTCATACAGGATGTGTATCGGCATCGATCCGAGCATCTTGAGTCGTCGGCAAGCTCTCGGCTGGCGTGTCCGCCAGCCGTCGTCGAGCCGTCGGCGGCTGCGCCGGGCGGCGTGCAGGAGCAGGCCCGTAAGCCGGATTCTGTCCGGCCGGGCCTGGGCCCGGCCGTGGTGACCATCCATCTGGGCGCCGCGTCGCCGCGAGCGCTCATGCCGCTACCCGGGACTCGGCGAGCAGCCATCAGCGTCCCTGTTTGCGTTGCACCGGGTGGGGTTTGCCTAGCCGGTCGTGTTGCCACGGCCGCTGGTGCGCTCTTACCGCACCGTTTCACCCTTGCCGCCCCGTGAGGGGTGGCGGTCTGCTCTCTGCTGCACTTTCCGTCGGGTCGCCCCGCCCAGGGGTTACCTGGCACCCTGCTCTGTGGTGTCCGGACTTTCCTCAGCTGCCCCGCCAGGCGAGGCAGCCGCGGTCACCCGGCCTGCTCCTGCCCCGACATGGTAGCAGCAGCCGCAGGCCGATCCAGTGTACGATTCCCGCGTGGATACGCACGACGAGTTCCCCATGGCCCTCACCTACGACGACGTGCTGCTGCTGCCGCAGCGCTCGAACATCCAGTCGCGCTCGCACGTCGACACCACCTCGCGCCTGACCGAGCTGATCGAGCTCGCCACCCCGATCGTCAGCGCGAACATGGACTCGGTGACCGAGTGGCAGATGGCCATCGCCATGGCTCGCGCCGGCGGCCTGGGCGTCATCCATCGCTTCATGACGATCGAGGAGCAGGCGGCACAGGTCCGCCGGGTCAAGCGCAGCGAGAGCTTCGTCATCGACAACCCCCACACCATCACCGCCGACCAGCGCATGGATGACGTGCGTGCGGTGATGCGCGAGCACGCCATCAACGGCCTGCCCGTGGTCGGTGACGGTGGCAGCCTGGTCGGGCTGATCACCCGTCGCGACCTCGTCGCGGCCACCGGCAACGAGGCCGTGTCCGGCGTGATGATCCCCCGCGAGCGGCTCGTGGTCGGAACGCCGCAGACCACGCTCGCCGAGGCCCGCTCGATGATGGGCAAGGCGCGGGTCGAGAAGCTGCCGCTCGTCGATGCGGACGGACGCCTTGCGGGGCTGATCACGATGCGGGACATCCAGCACCTCGAGCACTTCCCGAACGCCACCAAGGACGCCCGGGGCCGGCTGCGGGTCGGGGCGGCGATCGGTGTCCGTGGAGACTTCCTCGACCGGGCACGCGCCTGTGCCGACGCCGGCGCAGACCTGCTCTGCCTCGACATCGCCCACGGCCACGCCGAGCACGCGCTCGAGGCAGTGCGTCGCCTGCGCCGCGAGGTGGACGTCGAGGTGGTCGCCGGGAACGTCGCCACCGGTGACGGCGCGCGGGACCTGATCGAGGCTGGCGCCGCGGCGATCAAGGTCGGCGTGGGCCCGGGATCGGTCTGCACGACCCGGATCGTTGCCGGAGTGGGCGTTCCCCAGCTGTCGGCAGTGCTTGACTGCGCACCGGCCTGCCACGAGGCGGGCGTGCCACTGATCGCCGACGGTGGCATCCGCGTGCCCGGGGACATGGCCAAGGCGATCGGTGCCGGCGCCGACACCGTGATGGTCGGCAACCTGCTGGCCGGCACGACCGAGAGCCCGGGGGAGCTGCTCGAGCGCGACGGCCGCATGCTCAAGGTTCACCGTGGCATGGCCAGCAAGGGAGCGATGGGACGTCGTCGCGAGGTCGACACCGACCATGCCGGCCGCAGCGGCGACGCAGCTGCCGGGGAGTTCGGACAGGTTGCCCCCGAGGGCGTCGAGGCCGTGGTCGCCTACCGCGGGGACGTCGCCCGCGTGCTCGGTGAGCTCACCGGCGGGCTGCGCAGCGCGATGAGCTACTCCAACGCCCACACCATCGCCGAGATGCACGAGCGGGCACGCTTCGTGCGCATCACCACCGCCGGGCAGGTCGAGAGCCGCCCGCACGACGTCGAGATCTGATCCCACGACGCCGCTGGTGGCGGCGGCCAGCCACGGGGCCCGGGTCAGCTGCCAGGGACGGGCGCATCCAGCGAGGTGCCGAGCAGGGTTGGCTCGGGCTCGAGCGTCACCCCGTACGCCTCACGTACGCCATCCCGGATCGATCGTGCAAAGGCGACCAGCTCAGCCGTGGTGGCACCGCCGCGATTGATGATCGCGAGGGTGTGCCGGCTCGAGAGCCCCACCCGGCCATCCCCGTATCCGCGCTGGAAGCCTGCCCGCTCGATCAGCCACGCGGCGGAGGTCTTGGTGCGCCCGTTCGCCTCGGCCCAGGCCGGGACCTCCACGCCTGCTCCGAGCCGGGCTGCCACCGCCGCGCGCAGCGACGCCAGCTGGTCCGCATCGAGGATCGGGTTGGTGAAGAACGAGCCTGCGCTCACCGAGTCCGGATCGTCCGGGTCGAGCACCATTCCCTTGCCGCGTCGAAGCCCGAGCACGGCATCGCGAACCTCGGCCAGGGGCGCGCGCTCGCCGGGGTCCACCCCGAGCACGCGTGCCAGCTCCGCGTAGCGGATGGGGGCGCTCATCGCGGATCGCTCGAGCCGCATCCGCACCGCGAGCACCACGTGTCGGTGGGCCCCCTTGAAGCTGCTCGTCCGATAGCCGAACCCGCACTGGGCCGGGGCGAGCTCGCAGATCGCACGCTCGTGGCGGTCCCAGGTGCGCACGCCCGTGATCACGTCTGCGACCTCGCAGCCGTAGGCGCCGACGTTCTGGATCGGGGTGGCTCCGGTCAGGCCCGGAATGCCGCTGAGGCACTCGATCCCGCTCAGCCCGTCCGACACGCAGCGTGCGACGAGGTCATCCCACGGCTCGCCGGCTGCCACGGTGAGCTCGACGGTCGCTCCGTCTGGCTCCGGGTCGATGCCGCGGGTGAGGATCCGCACGACCGTCCCCGGGAACCCGGCATCTGCGATCACGAGGTTCGAGCCGCCACCGAGCAGCAGGAGCGGCTCGGAGGCATCGTCGGCGGCCACCACTGCCGCGACCAGGGCATCCTCGCTGGCTGCGTCCACCAGCTGGCGGGCAGGGCCCCCGAGGCGGAGCGTCGTGAGGTCTGCGAGCGTGCGGAGGGCAGGAGGCGGCATGGCTATCGACTAGCGTACCTCAGGGGCACTCGACGTACGGCGCACGCTTTCGTCGCGAGACGGTGATCGACGAGACCCGGCTCGCAGCGGTGGCCATGCGCAGGGTCATGTCGCCCCGGTCCACCCAGAACTCCGTGCCGCAGACGAGGTAGGCGTAGACGTACTGCCGGCCGATGGCATGCTCCGGTGAGCCCACCCGGATGCCGCGGGTTGTCTGGAAGGCAGGGCCATCCCCGGTGTTGGTGACGGTGATGGTGTCCACCCGGCGGCCGGTTCCCTCGATCCGGATCCCGGCCTCGGGGGCCAGGTACTGGAACGGCTGGGACTCGGTCGCCGCCTCCTGGATCGGGACCAGCGGCTCGCCCAGCTGGCCCCGGACCTGCCCGATCGTCATGCCCAGGCGAATCGGCCCGACCCTGCCGATGCGATCGTTGATGACCCGGTTCGGCTCGGAGGACGGCTCCGCGGCTGCAGCTGCCTCCCGTGCCGCGGGCTGGGCAGCGGCTGGAGCCGGCTCGCTGGCAGGCTGGGCCGGGATGGCCCCGGCGGGCGCGCTGGCCTCGATGGCGGGCGTTCCGGCTGCGCTGACGAGTCCGAGCACGACCAGCAGCATGCCCTGTACGACCAGCAGCGCGCTGGCCCAGCGGCGGAATCCCTCGTCCTCCCAGATCGCGAGCGTCATGCGTATCCCATCGGCATCCTGGCCGTCATCCTGCAGGCCACCGTCACGGCCGGTCCCTCCACGCAGCGTGACGCGCGCGTGACCGGAAAGCGTCCCGATCCCAGCGTAGGACAGTCCGCAGGGAGTGTCCAGACAACGCTCGAGGCCGGGGAGCTGAACCGGCAGCTGCTCATGGCAGCGCCGCGAGCTTCCCTGCGACCTGGGGGACGAGGTGGGCGCTCAGGCCGACGCTGACCGAGCCGGGCTGCCCCGGGGTCCACGACACCATGTAGCGCGCCATCGGCTCGGCTGGCGGGGCATCCCAGCCGTGCCGGCCGAGGTGGGGCATGCCGGCAACCGTGGTTGTGACCTGGTGGGCGGAGTCCGGGGGGTAGACCCAGATGGCAATGCGTCCGGGGGTGGTGACGTAGAGCCCGAGCAGCGGTCCTCCGGTGGCCGGCGCTGCTCCGGCACAGGTGAAGTGGTAGCGGTCGACCCAGATCACGTTGCGCTCGCGCGGCCGGGCCAGCTCCTCGATGTGTGTCCGTGCGTGGGCCCCCACGATCCCGAGCTCCTGGTGGTAGGCAGCGCTGATGGCTCCGTCCTGCTCGCTGGGGTGGAGCGCCCAGCAGGCCAGCACGTCGGCGGGGCCGCAGAGCTCCTCGGCGAGGATGTCGGGCACCCGCGCCAGCGACTGGGGTGCGGAGCTGCGGACGCGGAAGCGCCCCGGCTGCACGAGGTCGTGTTCGAGATCGGCCATGCCTGGTCACCCCGCCCGCACGTAGCCGACGACCTGGCGCTCGGAGGGGGCGTAGCTGCGGCGAGCCACGTCCTGGCTCGACACGTTGCCCTCGATGGTGTGGATCGTGCCGTCGGTGCCCACGTACTCCACGATTCCCGTGTGGTCGGAGGTGCCGTTCCCGTTGCGGTCGAAGATGATGATGTCACCGGGGGCCGGTTGCGTGGAGGGGGCAAGGAAGCGACCGGCCTGCCTGCCCCATGCCTCGATGGTGGGGACCCAGCCGGTTCCCTGGCCGTTCTCCCCGATGGGCGCGCCGGCCTCGCGGGCCAGCCAGGAGACGAAGTACGCACACCACGGCCCCGGCGTGTGCTCGGCGCCTGCGGTGGCTGTTCGGTACTCGCGGATGCGCGGACCGTCGTTCGAGCCGTGGGGCTCCTCGCGGACCCCGACCTCTCCCTGGGCGAGCATCACGATGCGCTGGCCGACCGAGCCGCCCATCAGCAGCGGGTTGATGCCCCCCACCCCGGCGGCGCCCATGGGCCCCCCGGGCATTCCGGGCATGGCGGATCCCGGGTGGGAACCGGCGGCCGGGTCCTGCGGGAAGGCTGCCTGCTGGGCCTGGGCTGCCAGCACTGCCGTGGCCAGCGAGCGTGCGAACTCGGCCCGTGCATGGGCGGCCTGCTCGGCAAACCGGGACATGTCCTCGCTTCCCCGGTTGGGGCGACCTTCGATCAGCGGCCGTGCGGCCGCACGTGAGGCTGGTGGGTCAACGGGCATGGGCAGGAACGGCATCGACGCTGCGATCACGCCCCTTGAGCGGATCCGGGCATCCACCGGAGCCTGCAACCGAGGCCCCGTACGGCTGTCCCCGTGCAACCCATCGAGCACGGCTGGGGCCCCGGGGCGTGGGGTGCAGCGGCTCCTGAAACGGGAGCCGGTGTCGGATCCGATACCGGGGCGGACGGTCGCACGTCGTGTGTCGACCCGTGCCAGCAACCAGATGGATGATCGTCACGACACCAGCGGCAGCACCCAGGAGCGTGGTCCTGCCTCGCTGCGCATCGTCGCAGGAGCCCCGGGCCCGCCGCAGCAGGTACCGACGATCGGCCGCCTGATCGCCCGCACGGCGCTGGTGGCGGATGCTGCGCAGCACCAGCGGTCAACTGCTCCCGAGGATTCAACGGCTGCAGCCCGGCGCCTGCGGGAGCTCGCCGCAGGCAGCGACGTCACGCCGCGAGGGGCTGGCACGCCGGAAGCTCCGCCACGTGCAGCAGACAGGGTGTCATCGGCCGTTGCTCCACGCGCTCCCGGGGCACGGCAGGGCCGCAGGCGATGGCTGTGGCCGTTTCCCTGAGCGGGCCCGGTCTCAGGCCACGGCGAGCGACGTGCGTGCTGCCTTCTCGACGTGCTCCTCGATGATCCCCAGCAGCGACTCCTGCTGCCCGGGGACGTGGATGTCGATGTCGTCGGTCTCGATGATCAGCACGCGGTCTGCATCCACCTGGGTGGCGAAGGCATCGATGAAGTGCTCGTAGTGCAGTTCGAGGTGTTCGAGGTAGCTGGCCTCGACGAGCTGCTCACAGCTGCGGTCGCGCTGGGCGATCCGCTGCTGGAGCACGGGGACCGATGCGCGCAGGTAGACCAGCACGTCCGGTGGCTGCAGGGCGCCCTGGGCATCCTCGTCGGTGAGCTGCTCGTAGGTCTCGCGCAGCACGGCGAACTCGCGGTCGGACATGATGCCCTGCTGGTGCAGTGACCGGGCGAAGACGTGGAAGTGCTCGTAGATGGTGCGGTCCTGCACGCAGGGCACGCTGGAGGAGAGGATCTCGCAGTGCTGCTGGAAGGCCTGGGTGAGGAAGAACCACTGCGAGCGGAACGCCCACTTGGGCATGTCCTGGTAGTAGTGGTCGAGGAACGGATGGTCCTCGACCGTCTCGTAGAAGGTCCGCGCGCCCAGCCGCTCCCCCAGGAGCTGCGTCAGCGTGCTCTTGCCGACCCCCATGTTCCCCGCAACCGCTACGTGTCGAACGTTCCCCATGGGGAGTAAGTATGCATCTGCTATCGGATGCTGTCCTGCTGGTGGTGGGGGAGGCGTTGGCACGGCTCAGATGTCCGATCCGGGACGTCCCAGCGACCGTGGTGAGAACCTCTCGGCAGGACGGTTGCGACGGGCCCGTCGGTCCTCGGGATCCTCGGCCATCGGGGAGGACTCGTCCGCGCCGCTGCGGCGTGCAAGTTCCTCCCGCTGGAGCGCGAAGACGGCCTTGCGAACGGCCTCGTAGGTGGCGGTTCCCTCCCCGTCCTGGTGGGCGAGTCGCGAGAACCAGCCCCCGTTCCGGGTGTCCACCTGGCCGGCATCCGCGGCCGGGACGCTGGTGGAGGACCCGATCACCTCACACGACATCACCAGGGCCGGGGCTCCCGTTGCCTCGGCAACCGCCACTGGCAGCGGTACCTCGATCCCGACCTGTGCTCCCGGCTGCAGCTCCTCGCGGAGCTGCAGGAGCGCGCCCCCTGCACTGATGTTGAGCAGCGTTGCCTGCAGCTGCCTGCCATTCGGGCTGCCCGCGTGGACCCGGGCCGGGATCGAGATCTCGGCCCGGAATGCCTGCCGTCGCTCGTCGCTGCCTGCCATCGCCTGCCCCCGTGCTACGCGGTTGCCAGCGGCACCTGGCCGAGCTCTGCCTGCAGCTCGGCGGCGCGGGTGGCGATTCGCTCGCGGACCTCGACGGGCTCGAGCACCGTGGCCATGCCGCGGTAGCGAAGGAGCTCCTCGACCAGCCACTGCTCGCTGGCCCAGCCGACCGTGGCGACCAGGCTGCCGTCCACCCGCTCGCTCACGCTGTGCTCGGTCTCCCGGATCCAGCGGGCGAGCTCCGGCTCGAACAGCACCGTCGCGGTGCGTGGGGACTCGTCGAGTGCGGTCGGCGTGTCGGCCTCGTAGTCGGACAGGTCGATGTCCCGCCGCTCGAACCCCTCATCGAGCACCCGGGTGTCCTTGAACCTGTCGACCCGGAAGGAGCGGATGTCCCCTGCCAGCCGGCACCAGGCAACCACGTACCAGTGGGCGCCGAGGTGCTGCAGGGCGTGCGGCTCGATCACCCGGGTGCGCAGCTCGCCGCGCGACTGGGTGTAGTACTCCACCTCCAGCAGGCGGCGCGCCCGCATCGAGCCCGTGATCGCGGCCAGTACCTCCTGGTGGTGGGCGTTGGGCTCGCCGCTGGGGACCGTGGGGGTATCGAACCCGCCGAAGGCTGCCTCGAGCTGCTGCCGGACACGGCCCAGGCTGCTGGAGGCGGTCGCCGCGACCAGCGGCCCCACCAGGTCGAGTGCCAGCAGCAGCGCCTTGGCCTCCAGCGGGGAGAGCCGTGCCGGCTTGCGGAACGCCGCCCCGTGCGGCTCGACCTCGACGATGATCCGGTCGCCCTCGACCTGGGCGTACATGGCGTAGGCGCCAGCGCCGAAGTTCACCAGCATGAGCGCGGAGATCGCCTGCTCGAGCCGGGCCTCGGTCAGCTGGAAGCGCTCCATGACCTCCGCCGTGGGAACGCTGCCCGAGCGCCCGTCCTCGCAGCATGTGAGCAGGTCGCTCATCAGCGCCTGGAGCAGTGCGAACTGCTCAGCGGCAACGGGGGTCGCCGGGCGCCGGCGGCGCGTTGCCGGCTCCTCCTCCGTGGGGGGCGGGACCTCGTCGGCAATCGCCGGGATCTCCCCTGCATGTCGCTCGGCGACCAGCTCGATCGAGCGCGCGACGTCGTCGACCAGCGCTGGCGGTGCGACGGGCCGGATCGTGCCGTTCATGCCGCAGATCCAGGCGCTGAGCATCCGCTCCTCGCCGTAGGAGGTGCGAAAGGTCAGCGAGCCGTCCCCGTTGTGCTCGCAGCTGCCGGCATGGCCGAAGTTGCGCTCGACCCACCACGCGACCGAGGGGTCCACCCAGAGCTCTGCCTCGTTGGCATCGCCGCCCAGCTGCCAGACCGGACGGGACCGGTAGGCGCTGGCGTCGAAGCCTGCGGGGACCTCGAAGTCCCGCTCGCGCCGGCTGGTGAACTTGATCTCCCCGCGGATCCGGGTGAGGCGGAAGACGCGGACCGCATCCCGCTCGTGGGAGTGGCCGACCAGGTACCACTGGCCCCCGTTCCAGAACAGCGAGTAGGGATCGACGACGCGCTCCTCCTCGCTGTCCCGGGAGATGGTGTAGTAGCGGAAGGTGACCGTCCGGCGTTTGGTTATGGCCGTCTCGAGCTTGGGGATGCGGGCGGCGATCGCCGCGTTGTAGTCCGCATCCACGAGCCGTACGGTGGTCGATGCCAGCGCATCGTCGAGCACCGGGTTGTCGCGGCCCAGGGTGAGGTTCTGGAGCGCAAGGCGCAGCGGCTCGGCGTATGCGAACTGCCCGTCGAGCAGCGTCAGGCAGGAGTGCAGTGCCCCGAGCTCCTCGTCCGTGAGCTCCAGCGCCGGGAGGAAGTAGTGCTGCTCGGACAGGGTGTAGAGCTCCTCGCCCGTGTCCTCGTTGCGGTTGGACTGCAGCGGCACGCCCAGCCCCAGCAGCTCGGTGCGGTCCGCGTAGAAGCGCCGGGCGAAGGCGTCGTCGCCCATCTCGGCATAGCCCTCGACGCTCTCGCGGACGTCCCGGGCGGTGACCGGCCTGCGGGTCGACATCAGGTACGCAACCAGCGACAGCTGCCGGACGAGCTTGTCCTTCTCAAGGGTCATGACGGAACCTCCCATGTCACCCACGTGGAAAGCGCCCCCACGACGCTTCCCCCAACCGCTGCAGATCGTAGCCACCTCGGGGTCGGTACGCAAAGCGAACCCGCTCGCCTGGCGTGCAAAGTCCC
>SKUG01000041.1 GCA_007122215.1 Thermoleophilia bacterium
AGTGCGACGTCACCGACCGCGACCGCGTCTTCGAGGTGTTCGAGCAGGTCCAGCAGGACTTCGGCCCGGTCAACATCCTCGTCAACAACGCCGCCACGCTCGACTCGCTCGGGCAGATCGACCAGCAGTCGCCCGAGATCTGGCAGCGCGACCTGAACGTCAACCTCACCGGCGCCTTCAACTGCACCCAGGCCGCCTGGCCGCAGATGAAGGAGGCCGGCTACGGGCGCGTGATCAACATGGCGTCGGTGGCCGGCACCCTCGGCGGGTTCGGCCAGACGAGCTACGCGACCACCAAGTCGGCGATGCTCGGGTTCACCAAGACGCTCGCGCTCGAGGGGGCCCGCCACGGGATCACCGCCAACGTGATCGTGCCCGGGATCATCCGCTCCGAGGCCTTCCGCATGCAGGAGGAGATGAACCCCGACATGACCGAGCGCATGGTCAGGCGCACCGCGCTCAAGCGTGCCGGGGAGCCCGAGGACATCGCCAACGCGATCACCTTCCTCTGCTCCGAGCAGGCGTCCTACATCACCGGGATCGAGCTCAACGTCTCCGGCGGCATCGAGCTGTTCACCTTCTAGGCGGCATGGGCGCCGCGACGGGCATCGGGCTCGCGCCCAGCGATGAGCAGCACGAGCTGCGCATGCACGCGCGACGCTTCGCCGAGCGCGAGCTCAGGCCCCGCGCGCAGGAGACCGAGCGCACCGGCGTCGTGCCCCGCGACCTCATCGAGCTCGCCGCCGAGGCCGGCCTGTCGACCTTCTCGCTGCCCGAGCGCGTCGGCGGCGGCGGCCTCGACGCCGTCACGAGCGCGCTGGTCAACGAGGAGCTCGCCTGGGGCGACGCCGGCCTGGCCACCCTGGTCGGCAGCGCGCAGCTCTTTGCCGGTGGGATCATGTCGTCCACCGCTGCGGACGAGCAGCAGGACCGCTGGCTGGAGCTGATGTGCCGTGAGGGCGGCGCGCTCGGGGCCATCGCATTCTCCGAGCCACACGCCGGCTCCGACGTTGCAGCCCTGCGCACGAGCGCACGTCGCGACGGCGATTCGTGGATCCTCAGCGGGGAGAAGACCTGGATCACCGCCGGGGGCATCGCCGATGCGACGCTCGTCTTCGCACGCACCGGGACCGACGGCGCTGCGGGACTGTCGGCCTTCGTCGTGCTCGCAGGTGACGAGGGCGTCGACCACCGCCGGCTCGAGCTGCTGGGCCTGCGCTCGTCGTACACGAGCTCGATCTTCCTCGACGAGGTGCGCCTGCCCGCCGATCGCCTGCTCGGCGAAGAGGGCGACGGCTTCGCCACGGCCATGCGCTTCTTCACCCACTCCCGGCCCCAGGTCGCGGCCTCGGCAGTCGGAATCGCCCGGGCAGCGTTCGAGCATGCGGTGGCCTACGCCAACGAGCGCGAGGCGTTCGGGCGGCCGATCATGCACCGGCAGGGGGTCTCCTTCCAGCTCGCCGAGGTCGGGATGCGCATCGACGCTGCCCGGCTGCTCGTGTGGCAGGCCTGCGACCTGCTCGATCGCGGGCTCGATGCAGGACTGGCCGCCAGCTACGCGAAGGCATTCGCAGCAGACGTTGCCATGCAGGCGACGACGACTGCCGTCCAGGTGCTCGGCGCTGCGGGACTCGACGACGAGCACCCCACCGGTCGCTGGATGCGCGACGCAAAGGTCCTGCAGGTCGTCGAGGGCACCAGCGAGGTGCAGCGGCTGATCTGTTCACGCTACTACTCGGCTGGGGTGACCAGCACACAGGAGGCACTGACACGATGACCCAGGCACGCACGATGGAGACCGTCGAGGTTGCAGTCGAGGGCGCGGTGGCAACCGTCACGCTCGCCAACCCTCCGATGAACACCATCAACCCCACCATGATCGCCGAGCTCGACGGCGTGCTCGACGAGCTCGACGCAGACCAGGAGGTCCGGGCGGTGGTCTTCCGCTCGGGGATGGAGGGGATCTTCCTCTTTGGCGCCGACATCCAGATGCTCTCGGAGGTCAGCGAGGACACGCTCGATGAGCTCGCGCGCTACGGCGGGCTGGTCGACAAGGTCGCGCGGCTGCGCCAGCCCACCGTCTGTGCGATGGGCGGCACCGCGCTCGGGGGCGGGCTCGAGTTCGCGCTGGCCTGCGACTTCCGCTTCCTGGCCGAGGGCTTTGCCGAGGTCGGCCTGCCCGAGGTGCGCCTGGGCGTGCTGCCTGGCTGGGGCGGCACCCAGCGCCTGCCACGGCTGGTCGGTGCCGGCGTGGCCACCGAGATGATCCTCAAGGGCATGCGCTACGACCCGCAGGCGGCGCTCGAGCTCGGGCTCGTGCACCGGCTCGTGCCCGCAGGCGAGCTCGACGCCCACTGCGCGAAGTATGCAGCCTCGCTCGCCGCCCAGGCGCCGCTGGCGCTGCAGGCAGCCAAGCGGGCCATCCGTGCGGCGTTCGAGCAGCCCGGCGATGCGGGGCTCGAGCTGGAGCGGGCAGAGTTCGCGAAGCTCGTGCTCTCCAGTGACGCCGCCGAGGGCCTCGGCGCATTCCTCGAGGGCCGCAAGCCGAGCTTCACTGGTAGCTGATCCGCCCATCCCACCGCGCTCGTGACACCGGCGGCCTGCCCGATTGGGTACGCGCTGCGTACCCCACGTGCAGGCCGCCGGTCTGGATGAGGCGTGCCGTGCGGCGTGGATGAGCGATCAGCGACGCTGCGGGCAGGGCGCGGGGCCCAGCGGGGCGTCCGGCCAGCCGTTGGGGCAGGTGCTGCGCTGCTCGAGTGCCTGCATGCAGGGGAGCGGTGACTCGATGTCGCCGCCGAGGAAGTGGCGGTTGATCGCCCGGCAGGCCCGCAGCCAGCGTTCGCCATCGAGGCGCTCGCCACACTCGGGCAGGCCATCTGCGCAGAGCAGCCCGACCTCCTCCAGCGCCTGGCAGTCGTCCGGGGAGACGGCCATGCCCTGCTGGCGGGAGGCATCGAGGCAGGCCAGCGCCGCCTCGCTGAGCTCGCCACCGCCACCGCCAAGCGCGACGGGCTCCTGACCGGGCGGTCCAGGCCCGCGCTCGCAGCCGGCCAGCCCCAGCGCCACCAGCGCGAGGAGGGCCGCGAGCATGGTCGGTCGCGTGTGGGGATACCGCATGCCCGGCTATCGGTGCGGGCGCCGCCACGCGTTGCGACTGCCCGGTCCGGGGCCGCAGCCAGCGATGCGCCACCGTCGCACCCTCGAATCCCCGGGAACCTTTCCGCACTGGCGTGCGTCCCATCCCCGACACCGCACACCATCGAGCTTGCGAAAGGCCATGACATGCATCGACCCTCCCACCTTCCCCGACCCGGCAGGATCCCCCTCGCCCTGCTCGCTGCGGCCACGCTGCTGGTCGTGACGCTCGCGGCCGGGAGCATCATCGTCCAGCGCGGCGCCGGGGATGACGGCGTCGAGCTGGGCAGCCAGCCCGCAGGGCCGGTGGTGGGGGGCGACCTTGCCGAGGGGGCATCGGTCCACGAGCCATCAGCAGGTGAGCTCCCACTCGGAGACGAGGGAGTCGCCGCGGAGGCCGTTGGGGGGCAGCTCCGCGAGGTGGAGTCCCTGCAGTCCCAGGTCGGGCGCAGCGGCAGGGCATCGGCCGGGGAGGTCGCCGGCGGTGCCGCCGACGCCGCCCCAGCCATGGACGCTTCCGCCCCCGGGCTGGCCCAGCGCTCCCCCGCCGAGCTGGGCCTGAAGGTGATCCAGCAGGCCGAGCTGACCATCGAGCTCGCGCCAGGGGAGCTCGACGCAGCCATCGAGGAGGTCGCCACCCGCGCCGCGGCAAGCGGCGGCTACGTCGCCACCACCGACCTCGTGGCGGGCACCCTCGGCCGCGCGACGGTGACCGTGCGGGTGCCGGCACGGCGGCTGGCCGGCACCACGGCTGCGCTGGGCGAGCTCGGGGAGGTCGCACGTCGCAGCATCAGCGGGGATGACGTCACCGCCGAGTACGTCGACACCGAGGGCCGCCTGCGCCACTCCCGCGCGGTCGAGCGGCGCCTGCTGGCCCTGCTCGACCAGGCCGAGGGCGTCCGGGACATCCTCACCGTGCAGGACCGCCTCGACCGCATCCAGCAGCAGCTGGAGGTCGACCAGGGCCGGCTCAACCAGCTCGACCGGCTCACCCGGATGTCGACGATCACGGTCAGCCTCCGCGAGGTCGACCCCGACGCCGCGCCCGCCGGCGAGGAGGATCCGGCCCCCTCGCTCGGCCTGGCCGATGCCCTCCGCGAGGCCGGCGCGGCACTGATGGCGCGGGTCAATGCCGGGATCGTCTGGCTCGGTGGCGCCCTGCCGATCCTCCTGCTGATGGCGGGCGGCCTGCTGCTCGGTCGGCGTGCATGGGGCCGGCCCGCCGCCGGCCGGCAGGCCCGGCCCGCCGATCGGCAGCGCGGGGTCGACCCTCAACCTGGCGAGTCCGTGGAGGAGGCGGACGCCGGTGAGCGCGGGAGGGAGTAGGTACCTAAGCTAGGTAATTCATCGGGCTCGGGGTGGGGTGCGGTGCGCATACGGTGGAACCAGAGCGACGACAGCGAGGTTTCCATGCACACCGCATCCCACACCACCACGACCATCCAGCTCAGCCGCGACGCGGTGAACGCTGCACCGACGTCGC